>DUBO01000028.1 GCA_012960245.1 Candidatus Binatota bacterium
GCTGGGGGCCCAACATCATGGCGCTGTCGGGCATGGCGGCTGCGTCGGGCTTTGCAGAGCGCGAGTGCACCATGGACCAGTATGCGTTTCCCGACCCCATGACGGCGCTGCACGGACTGTTCGCCGTCATGTCGGCGCTGGAGTACCGCCGGCAGACAGGACGGGGACAGTACGTCGACCTGTCACAGTTCGAGTGCACGGCCGGGCTTGCGGGCGAGTTACTGGTGGACGCGCTGGCCGGGTCGTCTGCGGGGGCAACACCATCCCAGCAGCCGGCCTCCGCCTGCCCCGAGGGCGTGTACCGCTGCTCGGGTGAAGATCGCTGGCTCGCGCTGTCGGTGCAGGACGACGGCCAGTGGGCCGGGCTTTGCCGTGTGCTTGGACGCTCGGCCTGGCTGGCCGACGCCGGGCTCGTCCACGCCGACGGCCGCTTGGAGCGCGCCAACGAAATCAACGAGGGCATCAGCGATTGGACGGCAGAACGTAGCCCGCTCGAGGCCAGCGAGCAGTTGCAGGCCGCCGGTGTCGCCGCCGCCCCCGTGCAGAACGTCGATGACCAGTACCACCACGACCCACAGCTACACGCTCGGGGCTTCTTTGAGCTGGTGGAACACCTTACTCTCGGCACGGTGACGGCCTGCGCGTTGCCGCTGGGCCTGGGTGACACGCCCGCGGCCAGCGGTGTGGCCGGGGCCGCCGTGGCCGAGCACAACGATTACGTGCTGGGCGAACTGCTGGGCTTGAGCGCGGCTGATATAGCCGAGCTGGAGCGCGACGGCGCGGTTCAGCCGCGGGCCGGGAACAAAACAAGGAGCGACGATCAATGAGCAACAACAGCAATCTCGAAGCGACCGTTAGACGGCTGGCCGACCTCGAGGCCATACGCGACCTGCCGCGCCGCTACGCGCACTGCGTGTGGAACGGCGACGGCAAAAGTATTGTCGAGCTGTTCGCCGAGCAGGGCAGCATGGACATAGGCGACGGCCGGCCCATAGTCGGCCGCGAGAATCTCAAGCGCGACTACGGTGACATGCTTACCGGCATCGGTCTCTACCCCTACGTGCACAACCACGTGGTCGAACTCGACGGTGACCACGCCACGGGCAACTGCTACCTCGATCTCAGGGCGACCATGGGTGACCAGAGCATGATAGGCTCGGGCTGGTACGACGACAGCTACGTACGCGAGGACGGCGCGTGGAAGTTTGACTCGAGGGTGTTGCACATCCGTTTCCTGGTGCCGGTGGGCGAAGGCTGGGCCGACGTCGACGGTAAGCAGGGCGACGTGTTCCCGGCCAGGGACTGAGGGACGGGACTGATCGTTCTTAAGCGACATGAACTTCGCGCACGGTGAAAAAGAACTGGCCTTCGCGGCCGAGGTTGAGCAGTTCCTCGACGAGTACCTGTCCGATCCCGCGCGCCGCGCGGCGGTGAGCGACCGTCACCCCGAGCAGCTCTCGCAGACGGTCGACAGCGCGGCCAAGCGCGAGTTCATTGCCGCGCTGGCCGAGCGCGGCTGGCTGGGCATGTCGTGGCCGGTCGAGTACGGCGGTGCGGCGTTGTCGGGCATCTACGATTTCATACTCACCGAGGCGCTGGCGCGGCGCGGCCTGCCGCAGCCGGGCAAGGGCGTGGGCATGGTGGGCAAGACCATCATCCGCAACGGCAGCGACGAGATGAAAAAGCGTTTCCTGCCGCAGATCATCCGCGGCGAGATCGAGTTCGCGGTGGGCTACAGCGAGCCCGAGGCCGGCAGCGACGCGGCCAACATGCAGCTGCGCGCCGAGCGCGACGGCGACCACTGGCTGCTCAACGGCACCAAGATGTGGACCACCTCGGCCCACTTTGCCGACTGGTACTGGCTGGGCGCACGTACCGACCCCGACGCGCCGAGGCATCGCGGCATAACGCTGTTCCTCATTCCCATGGACAGCCCGGGCCTGGAGGTGACGCCCATAATGACCATGGGCGACGAGCGTACCAACCAGGTGTTCTTCGACAAGGTGCGCGTGGACGACGACTGCGTGGTGGGCGAACTCAACCGCGGCTGGACCTATATATGCGAGGCGTTGGACCTGGAGCGTTTTGCCATGATGCCCATGGGCCCGCTCGAGACCAAGGCGGCCGCCTTGTTTGCCTGGGCCCGCGAGGCCACTCGCGAGGGCCGCCCGCTCGCAGAAGATCCCAGGGCACGCAGGCAACTGGCTCTCGTGGCGACCGACCTGCAGGTGGCGCGAGCGTTACAGAAGCGCGTGCTTGCCGCGGCCCTTGGCGACACCGTGCCCACCGTCGAGTCGTCGCAGTACAAGCTGTTCATGAACGAAGCGGGGCAGCGCGTGGCCGACACCGCGCTCGACCTCGCGGGCGTTGCCGGCCAGTTGCGGGTAGGGCAGCGCCACACACCCCAGGACGGACGCTTCGAGCGCAGCTATCGCTACACGGTGGTCGACACCATAGGCGGCGGCACCTCGGAGATACAGAAAAACATAATAGCCACGCGGGCGCTTGGCCTGCCGCGCAGTTTTTAGGTTCTGCTGGCGGGTTCGGTGGGGGCGGCGGCCGTCGGATCGATCTCCAGCAGCTCGGCGCAGGCCTGCTCGGGCAGTTCAAGCGTGCGTGCCACGGTAAGCCCCACTACCGCCGGGTCCATGGCGCCTGCCCAGCCCGGGTAGCCGCCGGCTTCCCACTCCTGGTAGGCCACCTGGGCGCGTTCGGGATCCCAGCTGGCGTTGAAGTTGGTCCAGGCCGGTCCGCAGCGCAGCACCGTTACCCGTGTGCCCTGTTCGGCCAGTTCGCGCCTGAGCGAGACGGCATAGTTTTCAAGCGCCGCCTTGGTAGCGGCGTACACCGCCATCCACGGGTAGGGGTCGTTCACTGTCGTCGAAGAGATCATCACCACCTGGCCACCTTTGGCCGCGCGCAGCAGTGGCACGGCCTCGCGGCAGCAGTACATTGCGCCCAGCAGGTTGGTGTCCAGCTGCGCGGTCAACTCGTGGTCGGCGAGGTCTTCCACGCGCGCGAGTTCGGCCACGCCGGCGTTGATGACCAGTATGTCCAGGCGGCCGTCAAACAGATCGGCGGCTTCGGCGAACGCGCTTCGAACCGAGTCGGGGTCGGCCACGTCGGCCTGTATAGCCCTGGCCCGCTCGCCCAGGCGCGCGGCTTCTTCCGCCAGCTTGCCGGTTTTGTTGGTGGCATCGTCGGGGTCGCTGTCGCCAGCGCGGGCGAGCATTGCTACGCATACGCCGCGTTCGACCAGCGCCTCGGTGATGGCCAGGCCCAGGCCGCGCGAGGCACCTGTGACCAGGGCGGTTTTGCCGGCAAGTGAGCGCGGGGTGCTGTGACTGCCTGCTTCGCTCAAGCGGGGAATCCCAGCGTCTTGGTCTCCAGGTACTCCGAGAAACCCTCCAGCCCCATCTCGCGTCCTATCCCGCTCTGGCGGTAGCCGCCGAAGGGCGAGTCGGGCGCGAACCACATGCCTCCGTTTACGCCCACGGTGCCGGTGCGAAGACGACGGGCCACGCTCTCGGCGCGCTCGAGCGATGCCGAGCTTACGCCGCCCGACAGCCCGTAGTCAGAGTCGTTGGCTATGCGCACGGCGTCGTCGTCGTCGTCAAAGGGCAGCAGGGTGAGTACCGGCCCGAATATTTCTTCGCGGGCTATGGTCATGGAGTTATCGACGTCGGCAAACAGCGTCGGTTCAACGTAGTAGCCCTTTTCGTGCGGCCCGCGTCCGCCGCCGGTGACAAGGCGCGCGCCCTCGGCCTTGCCCTTTTCGATGTAGCCCAGCACGCGCTCCCGCTGGCGAGCATTGATGAGCGGGCCCATCAGGTTGGAGGGGTCGGTGGGGTCTCCCCAGGCCACGCCCTCGACGGCCGTGGCCGCAAGTTCGACCGCTTGATCGTAGCGGTCGCGGGGAATGAGCCAGCGCATGGTCATTGCGCAGCCCTGGGCCGCGTGGGCAAAGCTGAAGGCAGCGAACGGCATAGTAGCCTCAAGGTCGGTGTCGTCGAGGACTATGTGCGCCGACTTGCCGCCCAGCTCGAGGAATACCTTTTTAACCGTGTCCGCCGAGCGGGCCATGATGTGGCGGCCCACGGCCGTCGAGCCGGTGAAGCTTACCATGTCCACGCGTGGGTCGGCGGTGAGGAACTCGCCCACCTCGGCTGGATCGCTCGCGGTCACCACGTTGAATACGCCCGGGGGCATGTCGGTGTGCTCGGCCGCCAGGCGTCCGAGCCAGGTGGCGTTCCACGGGGTATCGGGCGCGGGCTTGAGCACCACCGTGTTGCCCGCCGCCAGTGCCGGCAGGATCTTGGCCATGTTGACCTGCAGCGGGTAGTTCCAAGGTGTTATGGCGGCGACCACGCCGATGGGCTCGCGCACGACGGTTCGGCGGCTCTTCATTCCCATGAAGTCGGATATTCCCAGGTCGCGCTCCCACTCGAAGCCGTCGATGAGCGCGATGGGCCACCTGGCCTGCTCGATCACCGTGTCGCACTGCACGGCCCAGGTGAGCTGCAGCGGGCTGCCGGCCTCGGCCACGGTCTGCCAGCGCAGCGGCTCTTTCTCTGCCTCGAGCGCTTCGCGCAGCTGTTCCAGGCAGCGTTTGCGCAGTTGCCGGTCGCCGGCCCACTGCCCGTCGTCGAAGGCCCGGCGCGCAGCCGCGACGGCGCGTTCAGCGTCCTCGCTGTCGCCGTCGGCAGCCTGGCCCAGGACCTCTTCGGTGGCCGGGTTGATGTTGTCGTAGCTACGCCCCGAGGCGGCCTCTACCAGCTCGCCATCGATGAGTAACCGTGTTTCCGGGTTGAACTTTACTGCGTCGGCCATCCCCCTGACTGTCCTGCCTCCCCACACCAGTCAAGAAGCTCGCTACGTTTCTTTGATGGCAAAGGAGCGTATCCCCCTTCCGGCTGGAGTAGAACACGTTTCACTTGAGGGGGGTGGCGTGCTACTTCTCTTTGCTTGCCCGTGAGCCATCGCGCCCGTTTCGCCGGGCAGCGGCCGGGCAGCGGAGGTAGCCTTGAATTTCGAGTTTTCCCAGGCCGAGCAGGCTTTTCAGCAGGAAGTTGAGCAGTGGCTGGCCGACAACCACGACCCCGAGGTCATGGATCCCACCCGCGAGAACTTCACCCAGTTGGCCGACACGCCCGAGCGCCGCGCGTTCATGAAGAAGCTCGCCGCCCAGGGCTGGATGGGCATGACCTGGCCCCGGGAGTACGGCGGCCAGGAAATGGAGGGTGTCTACGAGTACATACTCAACGAGGCGCTTGCGCGCGTGGGCGCCCCGCAGATCGGCAAGGGCGTGGGCATCATCGGTAAGACGCTCATTCGCCACGGTAGCGATAAGCTCAAGAGCGAATTCCTGCCGAAGATTCTCAGCGCCGAGGTCGAGTTTGCCGTTGGCTACAGCGAGCCCCAGGCCGGTAGCGACGCGGCCAACATGCAGTTGAAGGCCGAGCGCGACGGCGACTGGTGGGTGATGAACGGCCAGAAAATCTGGACCACCTCCGCCCACTTTGCCGACTGGTACTGGTTCGGTGCCCGCACCGACCCCGACGCTTCCAAGCACAACGGCATCAGCCTGTTTCTCGCCCCCATGCGCAGCGAGGGCATGCAGATCCTGAGTACGCCCACCATAGGCAAGGACACCACCAACGAGGTGTTCTTCGACAACGTGCGCGTGCACAACGACTACATGGTCGGCGAGCCGGGCAAGGGTTTTCAGTACATAAGCGAGGCGCTCGACCTGGAGCGCTTCACTATGTTTACCTTCTCGCCCATAGAGGAACGCACCCGCCTGCTGTGCAACTGGGTGCGCGACACTCAGCGCGACGGGCGCGCGCTGCGCGACGACCCGGTCGTACGCAGCACCATCGCCAACACCGTGACCGAGACCGAGGTGGCCCGCTGCCTGGGCTACAAGTTCGTGGCCGCGTCGCTGAAGGGTGGCAAGCCGCCCACCTGCGAGGCATCGGAATACAAGCTCTACGGCACCAACCTGTCGCAGCGCGTGGCCAATACGGCCCTCGACGTAATAGGCGGCGAGGCCCAGCTCAAGGAGGGTACCGACAGCGCGCCGCTGCGTTCCCGCTTCGAGGGCACTTATCGTTGCACCGTGGTCGAGACCATAGGCGGCGGCGCCTCGGAGATTCAGAAGAACATCATCGCGCGTCGCAAGCTGGGGTTGCCGCGCAACTTCTGAGCCGACACCGTTGCCAGCCATGACAGACAACGCGTCAACTCCCGCTGTGCCCATGCTCAAGGGCACCACCGTGCTCGACCTGTCGAGCGTGGGGCCGGCGGCCAGGTGCAGTCGCATACTGGCCGACTACGGCGCCGATGTGGTCAAGATCGGCCCCGTGCCGCGCCACGAGGGCGTGCAGATCCGCCCTCCGTTTCACAGCTACTCGGCCGGCCGCGGTTACCGCCGCGCGCTGTTCGACTTCAAGGACCCCAGCGGTCGCGACGCCTTCGCGGCGCTCGCTTGTAAGGCCGACGTCGTGATCGAGAGTTTTCGTCCCGGCGTCGTTGATCGCCTTGGCATCGGTTACGCAGACCTGTCGGCCGGCAACCCCGGCCTGGTCTACTGCTCAACGAGCGGCTACGGCCAACAGGGCCCGGCCTCGCAACGCGCCGGCCACGATCTCAACTATCTTGCCGTGGGTGGATTTCTGCACTGCTCCACCCGGCGGGCCGACGGAGGACCGCCGACGCCCGGGGCCACGGTAGCCGACAGCGCCGCCGGTGGCATGCAGGCGGCGGTGGCCATACTGGCGGCGCTGCTGCGGCGCGCGCGCACGGGACAGGGCGAGTACCTGGACGTGTCGGTGGCCGACGGCGTGCTGGCGCTCATGGCCCTGCACGTAGACGAGCACCTGGCCACTGGCGCCGAGCCGGGCCCGGGCAGCAACGTGCTCACCGGTCGCTACGCCTGCTACGACTGCTACCAGGCCCGCGACGGCGCTTGGCTTGCGGTGGGCGCCATCGAGGCTGCCTTCTGGGCCAACCTTTGCCGTGCACTCGGGCTCGACAAGCTCGCGCAGCGCCAGTACGACGACGACGCCCAGGAAGAGCTGCGCGCAGAGCTCGCGCGAGTGTTTGCCGGCGAGGATCGGCAACACTGGCTCGACCTGCTGCTCGACGCCGACACCTGCGTGACGCCCGTGTACTCGATAGACGAACTGGTAGATGACCCGCAGTTCGCGGCGCGCGGGGTTTTTGGCACGGCCGAGCATCCTGTCGAGGGTCGCCTGCGGCAGGTAACCCCGCTCCTGGCCGGTCAGCAACGGGGCGATGACCGCGTGCAGCTGCCCGACCCCGAGGTCACCCATACGCGCGAGCTGCTGGGCGCTGCCGGCCTGGGAGCCGAGGCCCTGGACGAGTTGTTTGACAGCGGGGCCGTTGCCTGAAGGCGTCGGCCGAGAGCCACGCGGTAGACGAGAGAAGAGGAAGAACACATGGACCTGGATTTCAGCGAAGAACAACAGATGCTGCGCGACACCTTGCGCTCGCTTTGCGCCGAGCACTCCACGATCGAAGTCGTGCGCGCCCTCGAGGATGACGCCAAGGGCTACACCGACGAGTTCTGGGGCAAGCTGGCCGAGCTGGGTATCACCGGCCTCACCCTGCCCGAGCCCTGGGGCGCGGGTATGGGACTTATGGACGCGGTGGTGGTGTACGAGGAATTAGGGCGTGCGTTGGCCGCTTCTCCGCATTTTGACAGCTGCGTGATGGCTGGTGGCGTGCTGGCCGCCGCGGGCAGCACGGAGCAGAAGGACGAGTGGCTTCCTGGCATAGCTTCGGGCGAAAAGATCGTGGTGCCCGCGTGGTTGGAGCCGGGCAACGGCTGCGGTCCGCGCGGCGTGCAGATGCGCGCCCGTCCGGACGGTGGCGGCTTCGTGCTCGAGGGCGAAAAACTCCACGTGCATTTTGCGCGTGAGGCCGACGCTCTGCTTGTGCTGGCCCGCAGCGGCGACGGCGACGAGGATGTAGATATATTTATCGTCGATGCCCGCACCGAGGGCCTCCAGATGGAGCAGCAGTTGTCGATGGCGTCGGACTGTCAGTACCTGCTGACCTTTGACGGCGTGCAGGTCGACGCCTCCTCGCGCGTTGGCGCCGCTGGTTCGGGCTGGGCTGCGTGGAATACAGCCATGCTCAACGGCATCGTGTTGCAGGCGGCCCAGGCCATGGGCGGGGCCGAGCGCGGGCTGGAGATAACCGTGCAGTACTCGCTCGATCGCGAGCAGTTCGGCAAACCGCTGGGCGCTTTCCAGGCGCTGTCACACTACATGGCCGACGCAACGACCCTGATCTCAGGCGGTCGCACGCTGGCTTACGAGGCCGCGTGGACCCGCGACCAGGGACTGTCGACTGCCAGGCTCGCGCCCATGGCCAAGCTCTTTGCCTGCAACACCTACCGCGATGCCACTGCCATGATGGTCCAGGTCCACGGCGGTATGGGTTTCACCATAGAGTACGATATCCAGTTGTTCTTCCGCCGCGCCAAGCAGATGCAATTGGCCTGGTGGGACACGCGCTACCTCGAAGAGCTGGTGGCCGCCGAGGTACTCGACGCCGCCTGAAGGGTCGGGTCGGGCGAGAGGAATACGACGCTTGCGCGAGCTGGCCGATACGCTCAATGGCTGGCGCCAACAGGGCCGACGCGTCGCCGTGGCCACGCTGGTGGCGGTGCAGGGCTCGGCACCGCGCCGTAGCGGGGCGCGCATGCTGGTGTCCGATGACGGCAGCGTCGAGGGATCGGTGAGCGGGGGCTGCGTCGAGTCGGACCTCGCGCGCGTGGCCCTGGACATGATCGCCAGTGGAGAGGCTGCGAAACTGCTCGACTACGAGCTGGCCACGAGTGTCGACAGCCGGCCGGGTGTCGAGCGAGGCCCCGAGGCAACTTCCTGCGGCAGTATAAGCGTGCTGGTCGAAGTGCTGGCTGGCGATGAACCGGCGCTGGACCTGGCGCTGGCCGAGCTCGCCGCGGGGCGTGCCTGCTCCCTGGTGACAGCCTTGCCGCCGGGGTCGGGAAGGCTGTGTATCGACCACGACGAAAACAGGGCGGGCGTTATGCAAGGCAGCCTGGGAGCGCTCACGGCAGGGCAATTGCGAGACTCTGACGAGGTATTTTTCGAGCAGCTGGAGCCCGACGAGCCACTGTACATCGTTGGCGCCACCGACACCGCGGCGCAGCTGTGTCGCATGGCCTCGGCCACCGGCTTTGCGGTGACGGTCATAGACCCGCGCGCGGCTTTCGCTCGCCCTGATCGTTTTCTAGATGCGCGGGCACTGTTGTGCGAGTGGCCGCAGGCGGTTTTCAAGCGAGAGGATCTGCCCGTTACGGCCAGCGTTGTTACTCTGAGCCACGACGAGAAGTTTGACATGCCGGCGCTCGAAGCCGCGCTCGCCGCAGACATACGCTACGTGGGCGCGCTGGGCAGTCGTGCCACCCAGGCCCGTCGTCGTCGTGAGCTGGCCTCGCGCGGGGTCGCAGAAGAACAGCTCGACAGCATTCACGGGCCAGTGGGGCTCGACCTGGGTGGCCGCGAGCCCGCCGAGATAGCCGTGGCCGTACTCGCCGAGCTGGTGGCCGCGCGTCACGGCCGGGCACTGTCGTGACCCACGGGCGACTTGTGAGCGGCGTACTGCTGGCCGCCGGTGCTTCCTCGCGCATGGGCGAGTGCAAGCCGCTGCTGCCCTGGGGCGAGGTCACGCTGATAGAGGCGGTGACGGCCGAGTTGTTGCGGGTTGAGTTCTGCGAGCTGGTGGTCGTGCTGGGTCGCGAGGCCGAGCGCGTGGCCGCGCTGCTTGAGCAGATGGACGACGCGCGGATCACGATAGCCCGCAACCGGGACTACGCCCGCGGCGTGGCCTCGTCGCTGCAAGCGGGCCTGGCGGCCTGTTCGCCCACGAGCGAGGCGGCCGCGGTGCTGCTGGGCGATCAACCCACGCTGGGCCACGAGCTGGTCGAGCGGGTGATAGCCGCCTGGTCGGCCGGCGACCGCGAAGCCGCGCGACCGGTCTACACCGGTGGCGAGGGTGATCCCGTACCCGGCCAGCGAGTACCCGGCCATCCCGTGCTGCTCGGGCGATCGCTGTGGCCGTCGGTAGCCGCGCTTTCGGGCGAGCAGGGCGCGCGCGAGTTGTTTGCTGCCGATCCATCGCTGTTGCTCGAGCTCGAGCTCGAAGGCCCGCCGCCCCCTGACATCGACAGCCACGATGATTACCTCGCCGCGCTGGCCGATATGATCGACGCGGGCGACTTGAAAACGGGTAACTTGAAAAAAGAGCCGCGCATGGGCTAACTGGTCGGCGCTACTACCCGCAAAGGAAAACGATGGCAATAGAGATCAAGCAGCAGTTTGAAGTTAACGCGCCCGCCGAGCAGGTGTGGGCGTTTGTCATGGACCCGCATCGCGTGGCTCCGTGCATGCCCGGTGCCACACTCGACGAGGTCATCGACGACAAGAACTTTCGCGGTTCGGTTCGCATAAAGGTGGGCGCCGTTTCGGCCGCTTACAAGGGCAGCGTGTGCATGCAGAAGGCCGACCAGGCAGCGGGCCTGCTCGAGATGCTGGCCGAGGGTAGAGAGACCGGCGGTGGTACGGCCCGCGCAACCATGACCGCCACCGTGACCGCGGGCGACAACGGCACAACCGCCGTCACCGTGTTCGCGGCGGTGGATATAACCGGTCGGCTGATGCAGGTGGGCGGGCGTATGATACAGGGCGTGTCGGACCAGCTGTTCAAGCAGTTCGTGCGCAAGCTCAAAGCCGAGCTCGAGGCTGGCGCGGCATCTTCCGGAGCCGGGACTTCCAGCGCGCCGGCTTCCCTGGCGATTTCTCCAGGAACAACAGCGCCGGCACCGGCCGACAACGCCATACGCGTGCTGCCCCTGCTGCTGCGCACCCTGGCGGCCGCCATAGTCCGTCTGTTCCGCCGCCTGTTGGGCCGTGGCTGACGGTAAAACAGCCGCGCAAAGCCGCGTGCCACGGCTAGAACGTGTTGCAATATGAGTCGCGGCCACCGATAATCCGCCCGCGCGGCCGGCACGGGGGCAGTTTCGCTCCGCCGGCGCCCAACAGGAAGGAGACCACCAAGAATGTCACGTTATGTTGTAGCCTGCGACGCGGGCGGCACGATGACCGATGTCATCATCGTCGATGAGGAAGGCCGCAGTGTCATAGGCAAGGCGCCCACTTCGCCGCAGGACGAGAGCATCGGCTACATGGAGTCCTTCTGGGAAGCCCTGGAGTTCATGGGTATCGACCGCGAGCAGGGCGCGCAGTTCGGTGCCCAGGTCGAGACCGCCATCTACACCGGCACCTCGATGCTCAACACGGTGATCAACATGAGCGGCTACCGCACCGGTCTGCTCGTCACCCGTGGGTTTGAAGACATCATCGCCCAGGGCCGCGGTTCGCAGACTTTTATCAACGCCCAGTGGACCGAGATCACCCACATGCAGTACCGCAAGCACCGCACGCCGCTGGTGCCGCGCAGCCTGGCCCGTGGAGTGACCGAGCGCGTGGACATGTTCGGGCAGGTAGTCATCCCCATGTACGAGCACGAGGTCGAGCAGGGCATACGCGAGCTGCTGGTAGACGAGCAGGTAGAAGCCATCGCCATCGTGTTTCTGCAGTCGTTCAACAATGCCACCCACGAACGGCGCGCAGCCGAGATCGCCCGCGAGGTCATGAAAGAAACCGGCCGCGAGGTGGTGCTCGAACTGTCGAGCCAGGTGGCCCCCACCACCCGCGAGGTGTCGCGCGCCAACGCCACCGTGGTGCAGGCCTACGCGAGCGATCCGGCGCGCAAGCAGCTGCTGCGCATTGAAGAAGAAATGAAGGGCGTGGGCTACGAACACAGCCTGAAGACCGTGCTCGGCTATGGCGGCATCACCAACATACGCTACCCGCGCCTTTTTGAAGCCGCCATGTCTGGCCCGGTAGGCGGACTGATGGGGGCCAAGTACCTGTCGAGCGTGATAGGCGAGGACAACATAGTGTGCTCCGACGTGGGTGGCACGTCGTTTGACGCCGGTGCCATCACCGCAGGCGTTCTGCCCATCGACCGCGAGCCCGGTTTCCAGGACATGTACGTCAACGTGCCCATGCTCGGCATCACCTCCATAGGCGCGGGTACGGGCACCTACATACGGCTCGATCCGCAGACCAATCGCATCAAGCTCGGCCCCGACTCGGCCGGCGGTACACCGGGGCCAGCCTTCCTGGAGGCCGGCAACACCACGCCGACCATCAACGACGTCAACCTGTTGCTGGGCATACTCAACGAGGACAACTACCTGGGCGGCAAGCTGTCGGTAAACAAGCAGGTGTCTTACGACACCTTCAAGGAGAAGGTAGCCGACCCCCTGGGCATGGACGTATACGTGGCCGCCGAGACCTGTCTCGAGCTGCTCAACGTGATGATGCGCGAGCACCTGGTGCGCAGCCTTATGGTCGGGCACGACTTGAGGGAGTACGTGTTGCTGGGCTACGGCGGCGGTGGCCCCATGCACCTGCTCGGCTACGCCGGTGATCACCCGTGGAAGGCGGTGGCAACCGTACCGCACGCAGGCGGGTTCTCGGCCTGGGGCGGCGCCTGCATGGACTACTCGCACCGACGCCATAAAAGCGTGCAGGCCCTGCTCACGCCCGAACTCGACGATGCAACGCGGCTTGCCTACGTGGCGCCGGTGGCGCAGGCCTGGCGCGATCTCGAGACCGAACTGCTCGAAGAGCTGCAGGAAGAGGGATTTGACCGCGACCAGATCACTCTCAACCAGGTGGCCTACGTGCGCTACTTTGGTCAGCTCGAGGATGTGGAGGTCGACTCGCCGGTGGCCACGCTCGAGAACCTCGACGATCTCGGCCAGCTCATAACTGCTTTCGAGGACCTGTACACGAAGATGTTTACGCTGGCAGCAAAGCCCGACGCGGGCAGCTACCTGATCACCGAGGTCTGTGTCACTGCCAAGGTGGCCACCGTTAAGCCGCGACTGCGGCGCCATGAGCTGGCTGACAAGAAACCCAGCAAGGAAGCCTTCAAGTTTACCCGGCCCGTGTTCCAGGGTGGCGAGTGGAACGACGCCGACATATGGCGCATGGAGTCACTTGTGCCGGGCAACGAGATCGAGGGCCTGGCGGTCATCGAGGCATCGAACACCACGCTGTTCGTTCCCCGCGAATGGAAACTACGCATCGACGAGCACGACATCTACTGGCTCACCCGCGCCGACTAACGGGCAGTGGCAAGCGCTGGGACGATACCGTGGCGATGCCAGGGCGCGTCGTTTTTTAGTTAGCTTAAAGAAGGAATACGAAAACGAATTCAGCAGACCAGGGATCTGGTCATGGCTGAAGACTTCGATTATATCGAAGACATCGATAGTAGAACACGCCGCCACGACAAGCTGGGTGGCGTTGGCCCCGGGGTGTTTTGACGCGCCTCGTAACCAGGTCTCCGGCTCCCTGCAGTATCGGGGGGGGGGCAGGATGGAGAAATGAGAAGTATGAAAATCAAAACGATGAGACTCGCATTGGTACTCGCTTCGCTGGCGTTGATAGGTCTTTCGACCTCCTCGTGGGCCCATGATGATGGCGATGATGATGGTAGCGCCGCAAAGGTCACGAACGTGAAGCTGGAGACCTTCCAGGTACCGGAGATGGTGCCCAATACTACCCTGGATGAAACCGATGAGGTCGGTGGCTCGAGAGCCAGGCTCGTCCGTCGTGACGACTCCCTGGCGCTGAAACTGAAGACCAGGGATCTTCCCCCGGCGGTCTACACGTTCTGGTTGCACCTCACCCATGCTGATGGCGAAGTCAGCATACTATGGGCCGGGAATGCGTTGGTCGGTAGGAGGGGGAAGCTGAGCTTGAACACCGTGCTTCCGGCCGGGGCGCACAATGCGCCAGGGTATATTTTTATCGGTAACGGTCTACAACCGGGGCAGGCGGCCGACGTGAGCGTAGAGCTCTGGGTCCGCAGCCATGGCGCTCTCGCCCAGGATGCCGATACGGCTGGCGAGCAGTTGACCCGGCCCTTTGGCGGTTGCACCGACTCCCGCAACCCCAATCCCCGGCCGGGCGACTACCCCTGCTGGAACCCGCAGCGCGCGGTTTTCTAGCGGCACTTGGCCAGGCGCGCCTTGAGAACGCACTCGTGGCCAGCCGTGCTGAAGTCGGCGTCGCCACAGTGAGCCGAGGGCTCGATTTCGGTGTCGAGGCGAATTTCCACCGTTAAAGGTAGCGACTGCGGGTACAGCGTGGCCGCGGCCTGCCGGCCTACTATTTTGAATTTAATCTGCCCCGGGTCACTGGATCGCCCCCAGCGAAGCACGACACGGTTGATTCCGCTCGCCAGGGAACTGCCGCTCCATTTTGCCGACGTGCCCTTACTGTTGGTCTTCCATCCTTCCTTCGTAGCGGGGTCGAAAAGGCCTGCCGGAATGGTGGCCGACACGACGTCGTCGCCGGCCGCGTCGCGCAGGAAGACGCGTACGCCGTCAGCAGCAGGGTCGAGTTCGGGTATGAAGGGGTAAGGCCTGGTGAAGGTACCGCCGAGCTTGATCTTCTGCTCGCCGGAGGGCCTGTCGAGGCGCGCGACGATGATGCGCGGTTTGTTGATTGCCGAGCAGGGGCCACTTGTACCGGTGCAACCCGACGGGTCGCGGCTGGCCACCGCCAGCGCACCGACGGTTCGCGCTAGTTCGAGTACGGTGAACTCGCTGTAGGAGACCAGTTCGTTGCTGTCAACGTAACGGCGCAGGGGCGGGTAGGGGTCGCGCTCCCCGTTTGCCCACGGGTAGGAGTTTTCGTCGGCCTGCACGGCCTGGTCGTAAGGATTGGCGTTGCTCAGCACGGTCATCGTTCCGAAGACCGGTATACCCGGTACGGGTTCCTCGATGCCGTCGTACATCGACGGCTTCTGCAGTGGGTCCCGTGGCGAACGCGCGCCGGTCCCCGTGATGAAACTGAGCGAGAGCGGGTTGGCGCCCAGCTGTACGTGCAGGTTACGGGCGGCGCTGTCGCGGTATACCGGGTCCTCGGTGAGACTATACGCCTGCAGCAACTGGAAGGCGTAGTCGGTGGAGTGCGCGAACGAACCCCAGGCTATCCACACCGGAACGTCGAGACGGCTACCGCTGCGGTAGGGACTGGACTCGGTTCGTGAGACAAGCACGTCGGCCTCGGTGACGAAGGCCTGGCGAATCTCCTCGCGACTGGTTTCGTCGACCGACGCGTGCGGGCTGTTGGCGTAGGCCCAGCTAGCCTCGCGCTGATGGTGTTGCCAGGTATTCCATCCCCACAGGGGAGGGTGCATTGCCCAGTAGGTCGCGAAAGCGTCTCGGAACGAGACTTCTCCCGTGGTCCGGAACAGTTCGGCCGCGGCCCACGCGCGTTCGTCGTCATCGCCCAGGGGGTCCTGGTAAGAGCCGGTACAGACACCCGACGGGTTGACGAATCCCGCGGCCGGCTCCGCGGACGGGTTAGCGACGAGAAAGGTCCACGCGCTGCGGGCGGCCTCGAGATAGGTCTCGGCGAGATCACCGTCCCAGGCGGAAAAGATCCGGCTCGCCATGGCCAGGACGGCAGCTGCGCTGGCCGTGTCGTGGGTGGTTTTCTCGAGGATGTACTGTGTCTCGGTGCTCGTTTCGGGCATGCCGCCAACCCAGCAGGAGGTAGTCACCTTGTTGGGGAAGCCGCCGTCGGCCTCCTGGAGGCGGACGAGCCAGTCGAGTTCCCAGCGCGCTTCGTCGAGGAGATCGGGCACCCCGTTGCCGCTTTCGGGGAGACCCCAGTCGTCGGCGTGGGTCGGGCCATCGCAGTTGCCGAGGTCGAAGGCGGCCAGCAGGTACCACAGGGCCGTGGCCCCGGTTGGAATGTACTTGTTGTAGTCGCCGGCGTCGTGCCAGCCGCCGCTGACGTCGCGTTGGCCACCGACGGTTTCCCCGGCGTAGAGGGCACTGGCCGCGACGCTGGCGTGGTATTGAGCCGGCGCGACGTGACACGCGTCGTGCGGGTGGGTAGTGCCGACGAGATCGGTTCCGCAACGCTGGTGGTAAAGCGCACGCCCGGTCGTTTGCACGACCGGGTCGTAGACGTCATCGGCGACAACGAAGGGGTCGCTTGTTCCGAAGCCTTCCACCCTGGCCACGTAGGTTCCGGGAATCACGAGGGCGGAGAAATCAAAGCCGTAGACGTCTTCGCCCGAGAGGTGCCAGTTCGCGGCGTGCAGCTCGATGGGCACGGTCAGGACCACTGAGTCGGTGTCTGTGTCGACGATATCGGCAGACGACGCGTCGGTGCGCAGCGGCCCGTAAGGTAAGGCCATGGCATCGAGTACCGCGCCCGGCAGCGGGGCTGCCTGGCTTGACCAGCCGCCTGCGTTTGAGTCGTAGACGTAGGCCAGGCCCGCCGGCCCCAGCGCCATTCCGCGCCGGTTGTCGAGGAAGGCGATGGCCGACAGGGCATCGACGCCCGGGCTGGGGTCGAGGGTGAGCACGTCGTAGCCGGATCCCGAGCGGCGAACGATGGTGCCGTTGTCACCCACGGCGACCGCTCCGCCGTGCGGGTCGCCCGTTATTTTCCATAGATCGACGGGCTGCGGAGAGACACGCTCCTGCCACTGCCCGTACTTGCGTTCAAAGAAGGCTCCGCCGCGGCCGATAGCCCAGGCGACCGAGTAGGGGAAGCCACCGACGTCGAGAAGATCAGCCGAAGTCACGCCCACCGTCTCGGTCCAACTCGACCCGTCCCAGTCAAGAAGGGTGCCCGCGTCACCAACGGCCAGGGCGTTCGAGTCGTTGATGGCGAAAACGGCCGCGAGGTTCTGCGAGGTTCCGGACGCGACGACTTGCCATGATTCGCCCGCCGCCGAGCGGTGAAGGATGAGGCCACCATCGCCGACGATCCAGCCTTCGAGGGTATCGGTGAACGATATATCGTTGAGATCGACGGTCGCGGGGACCGTGATCTCCTGCCACGCGGCCCCGTCGAAACGACGAACGCTGCCACCGTCTCCGACGACCCAGGCATCAGACGCGTGACGGATGGCGACTCCCCGTAGATTTTCGGTACCCACCGATTCAACAGTCCACCCGTCGCGTGGGTGCCACCGAGCGACCATGCCGGATTCGCCGACCACCCAGATACCGCCGCCGAGGTCGCCGAGGTAACCGCCCACGAAGCCGACCTTGGGGTCATTGGGGCGGTAGCCGACCTGGTCTATTTTTACGTTGGGGTTTGGTGCTTCCGGGTCGAAGCCAAGTGGCAGGGTGGAGGGAATCATCGAGTTGCCGGCCTCGTCCCTGATGCCGTCGACATCGATCTGGTAAGCGTGGCCTTCCAGTAGATCCTCGGGCCACTGGAGGGTCACGTCATAAATCACTACCGGCGCCCCGCTCACTCCGCTGGGCACGCCGCCTGCGAAGTCAACGGTACGCCACTCCAGGCCCGCGTCGACCGGCGTACGCGGCGAAGCGTAGGCGGGGTCGCTGGAACTCAGGAGCGTGTAGCGGGCCGGGTCACCGGCGTCGGCGGTGTTGTAACGCTCGGAGAAACGAAGGCGCGTGTAGCGGTTGCTTTCGACAATGACCTCGCTGACCTCCACCGGGGTCGTGTCGCGGGCGGCGATGTCGTCGACGTAGGTCTGCCGGTACTGCGCATCAACGCTCCAGTGAAACATCTCCACGTCCGAAAGGTCCCAGGCCTGGGTCTGGAGGTCGGCGATGGGAATGGTCACCTTCCTCCAGGTGCCGTCCAGGACTCCTCCCTCGATGTAGTCTGCGATCGCGATTTCGTTCGAGGCCTGGTCCCACTTGGTCAGGTACAAGGTCTGTCCCTGGACCGGGTCCAGCGGGTCGGCTGCCCGCGTGTAGAAGTCGATCGCGTCGTAGCCGCTGAGGTTGCGACGTCCGCCACTGTCGCAGTACAGGATCAGCTTGGGCCTGTGCCAGGGCGAGGGCTCGAGGAGAAGGCTCTGCAGGCCGCTGTAGGATTCGGCGGTCGTCTCGGAGGCGTATTCAACGCAGCTGGCCGAGGGGAGAGGTGAGCCCCCGGGTTCGCCGTCGTAGAGCACGGTGTCGGGTACCGCTCCCGCCGGGATGGCCGGCAGAAGTACACAGGTGGCCAGGGCGAAGACAGCCCCCCACCGGAAGGTCCAGCCGCTGGCGAGTCGGCTCCTCCCAATGGAATTCAAGCGGGTGGACCATGCTGATAGTGCGACCATCAAAGATACACGGCGGCTTCCCGGTCACGACACGTAGCCTGCTCCAGGAACGCCTTACCCGTGACTTATACAGGTGTTCTGGCGTTGAATGTAGGGGCGGAAATGGGGCGGTATTACAGGCCCCGCGGTCTTTCCCCACGGCGCCCCGACCTGGGCCGCGTAACGGTCGATGGTTATAGCGTGGCGGACGTGGCGCAGCAGCCGCGACAGGCCGGGGCCCTCGCGGCGTACCGAGACTCCCTCGTGGGCTAGCTCGAGAATGGGGTAGGATCCGCACTCGCCCTTTGTCGCTTCGCTGGTGACCAACAATCCTACACCGCGACTGTTGGCGAACTCGAGAGCCCGTTGCTCGTCGACAATAGAGCCCAGTGGATCTCCACTGATGTTGCAACTGGTGGCAAGCGGCGCCGCGAAGTGCTTGCCGGCCCACATCCCGGGCTCCGCGCTGTGATCAAAGGCAGCTTCAATTTCCTTTACCATTTCGCGGTGTATGCCGTTGAGCATCAGGGCCTGGTGGCTGCCATCGCGGACGGTGGAGGATTGGAAGCCGGGGGCGGCGAAGGGGAATCGCAGGATGACGTCGGACATGTCCGAGATGGCTTCGGGCAAGTGGAATCCATCGGGGAGCCTGTCGTGGTCCAGGCTCTGCCAGAAGCGCGAGAGGTCGCCTATCGTCGCGCTGTAGGTCTTGTTGGGTAGTCGTATTTTGAGCCTGTCGAGATGGCCGACTCCCTGGCTGGTCGGGGCGGCGATGAGCACGTATACCGGTGCCAGCTGCACGACCACGGCGTTGACTCGTAACTCGTCGATGATCCTGCCGAACGCGTTTCGGTCGGTGATATCTATGGTTTTCATGGCCTGTTTTTCTCCCCGCGGACAGCCTGGTTCAGCAACAGCCGTGCCAGCGTGAAAGAGCAGAAAAACAGCCTGAAAAGGGGGTGGCCGCCGCGGCTGTAAAGAAAGGTTGGCGCCTGCCGGGGGCTGAGTGCTAAGCCTGGTTGCGAGCGGCCTCAGGGCGCGCCGATCCAGGCAGGGCAGGGCAGGGCTGCCGGGGGGTCAGTCGTGGGTGTAGTCGGTGAAGTTCACGTTGAAAAAAAGCGCGTACAGGACGGGCACGATACACAGCGTGAGCATGGTGGCGAATATCAGCCCCGCCATGATAGAGATCGCCAGCGGTTCCCACATCGGCCCGCCGCCAAGATACAGCGGTAGAAGTCCGGTCACCGTGGTGGTGGTCGTGAGCAGGATCGGCCGCAGTCGCCGTTGCGCGGCCTCTATCACCGCTGCCTGCGGCTCCCTGCCGAACTCGTCGAGCTCGGTCTGTATTCGATCGAGCAGGACGATAGCGTTGTTTATGACTATGCCCGACAACGATATTATTCCGAGAAACGTCATGAACCCGAAGTAAGAGCGGGCTACAAGCAGGCCGACAACTACTCCGATTATGCCCAGCGGAATGGTCATCAGTATGATCAACGGTTTGCGGATCGAGTTGAACTGCATGACCAGGAGCAACACGATGAACATGCCCGCGAGCGGCAGGGTCGATACGAGCGCAGCGTTGGCCTTGCTCGAGCTTTCTTCTTCACCACCAAATTCCCAGGAGTACCCGACCGGCCACTGCGCTGAGATTTCTTCAAGCCAGGGTCGTAGCTGGGTGTTCACGTCATGGGCGGTAATTCCACCGCTTACCCCGGATTCTACCGCCACGGTTTTTCGGCGGTCCCGGCGCTGGATCTGTGCTGACTGCCAGGCGACTCGAACGTCGGCGACCTGTTTGAGCGGTACCGACACCCCGGTCGACTGCGAGTAGACATTGATGCCCTCGAGGTTGCCCATGTCGTTGCGATCCAGGGCCTTGGCCCTCAGCGTTACGGGGATTAAATTGTCGTCCTCCCGGAACTCCGTCGTTTCGAGTCCCGTCAGGTAGGTCTGCAGCGACACTGCTATGTCCTGGGAGCTTACGTGCGCGCGCGAGGCCCGTGCCTGGTCAATGTCGACGACCAGTTTTTTGGTTTCCGCTCCCCAGTCATCGTCGATGTTGTACGTGCCCGGGATGGACCGGAGCTTGTCCTTCACCATGTCGACTATTTCAAAAATCCTGGTCTTGTCGGACCCCGCGATCCGTATTTCTACCGGCGGCCAGGCCGGCGGTCCGAGCGCGAGCGGACGCAGGACGGCCTTCACGTCGGGGAAAGTCTTTTCGATGTGCGTCCCCATGACCTCCATCAGCCGGTCGACTTCCGGCCGGCTGGTCGCGTTCAAGAGGTAAACTCCGATCTCGGCCCCGCGGTCCGGGGGCGCATAGGTGAGTATGAAGCGGGGTGGTGGCTCGCCGAGATAGGCGGTCCAGCTGGAGATTCCTTCCTGTCGGTCTTCGCCCGCGACCAGTTCCGTCCGGATGTACTCGTCCATGGCATCAGCCACCTCGATGGTCCTTTCGATGGGCGAACCGACGGGCATCTCCAGGTCGAGGGTAAAAGTCGGCCTGTCGTTGGGGGGGAAGAAAATTACAGGCACCAGCGAAAACGCGCGCAGGGAGACGACCAGTAGCAACACGGCGCCAGCGACGATGGCCAGCGGACGGCGCAATGCCGGCAAGAGCAGGCCGCGGTATGTCTTGTAGAGCCTGGAATCGAAGCTCTCGGGTTTGTCGCTGACCTTCACCTTAAGGAAAAGCGTGCACAACATCGGCACCATGGTCAGTGCCAGTATCCACGAACACAGCAAGGTGATCGTCACGACCGAAAAAATTGGCCCGGTGTACTCACCCGTAGAGTTGGGCGTTATGAATATGGGTAAGAAGGCTGCGGCCGTCGTGAGAGACGAGGTAAGCAGCGGGATCGTCAATTCGCCGGCCGCGTCTATCGCAGCCTGGCGGGCGGGTTTGCCCGCGCTCATCTGCGTCATCGTGCTCTCGGACATCACGATGGCGTTGTCGACCAGCATCCCGAGCGCGATGATGAGCGCTGCGAGCGACATCTGGTCCAGGCCGATTCCCAGGAGGCCCATGACGGCGATGGCCGATACCATTGCCATCGGTACCAGCGAGGCGACGATCAGGCCGCTACGCAAGCCAAGGGTGATCAGCATGACCAGGGTAACCACGGCCACCGACTGGAGCAGGTTGACCTGGAACGCCGAAACTTTTTGCGAGACCGCCTCGGGCTGAAATTGTGCGACGGATATTTCCAGCCCTACCGGGTACTGGGGGGCAAGCCGATCGACGAGCCGGGTGATGTCTTCGCCCATCGTGATGACGTTGCCACCGTCGCTCATGGAAACCGCCAGCCCCAGGCTCGGCACCCCGTTCGAACGCATCAAGCGCTGGGGAGGGTCGATGTAGCTTCTGTAAATGTCAGCCAGGTCTTCGAGAGTGACCAGGCCATCGGAGTCGGGCAGCTGCACCACCGCGCGGCGGATGTCGTCGACGGTATCAAAGTTGCCCGTGGGCTCCAGTGTGATGGCCTCGAAGCGGTTGTATATCTCTCCCCCCGACAGGACGATGTTCTGTTTTTTAAGTATGTCCTGGAGCTGGCTCGGCGAAAGGCCGTAGCGAGCGAGCCTGGCGTTGGAGAACTCGACGAAAACCCTCTCGTCCTGTATGCCCACGACGTCGACCTTGGCCACGTCGTTGACGAACAGAAGTTCGTCGCGGACCTCGTCGGCAACATCCTTGAGCCTGGCGTAGTCGAATCCCTCACCGGTCAGGGTGAGGATCACCCCGTACACGTCGCCGTACTCGTCGTTGACGTAGGGGCCGTGCACGTTGCTGGGCAGGTCGCGCGCGGCTTCTTCCATCTTGCGGCGCAGGTTGTCCCAGATGGGTCGGATGTTGTCGAACTCGTCTCGTATGTCGACGTACACGATGGACACACCGTTCTTGGACACGCTGCGGACCTGGTCGAGTTCGGGGATGCGCTGTATCTTTTCCTCTATCTTGTCGGTGACGAGTTGCTCGACGCGGTCGGGGCTGGCCCCGGGAAAATAAGCGGTCACCACGGCCGTCCGGATGGTGAACCCAGGATCCTCGGCGCGGGGCATACTGTTGTAAGTCGAAATCCCGGCGAACACGGTCAGCACAAGCGCAACTGTGGTGATGCGGCTCTTCTCGATAGCGATCTTGGCTATGTTCACGGTTACTAGAGGTCGGTGCGCAGCACTCGGACCTTCATTCCTCCGCGTATCCTGGGCACGCCGGCACTTGCGATGATCTCGCCACCGCTGAGCCCGCTGGTGATTTCTATGCCATGGGCGGTGAGCTCGCCTATCGTTACCTCGACCCTGCTCGTGGTCGCGGTGTCGTCTTCGCCGGATTCAAGCACGTAGACGAAGTGGCCCTTCCTGTCGTGCCCCACCGCGTATGCCGGCACGACCAGTCGCCCGTGAACTCCGGCAGAAAAACGAAAATCAACCTTGGCTGCCATGCCTGCGCGCAGCCGGGTGTCGCTATAGTCGAGCCTGACGGTTACCGGGAAGGTTGCGCCACCCTGCGTGGCGGCGACGCCGACCTCGGTTACCTCGGCCCCGACAATCTCGCCGGGTATGGCGTCAAATCGTACCTCGACACGGTCCTGCCTGCGTATGGGCGAGATCAGGCTCTCCGGCACCACTACTTTCACTTCGGGCAGTTCCCCGTAGACGGCTACCGCCACCGGGTCACCGGACTTAACGTTCTCATTGTCGGAACGGATCACCTGGGTGATCGCCATGCGCTGGGGGGCGAGCAGGGTCGTATACTCGAGTTGCTGCTTGGCCAGGGCCAGGCTCTGCTCGAGCGATTGAACCGTCGCCTTGCGGGATTCGGCCTGCGCTCGCGCCGCGTCCAGATCGGTCAGCGACACGCTCTGCTCCTCGTACAGGTCGCCTATGCGAGTATAGTTGGCGCGCGCGTTTCTTTCCTCGGCCTTCGCCTGTGCCAGCGATGCCTGCGCCTCGCGTGTCTTGAGCTCGAAATCGGTACGGTCCAGCACCGCCACGGTGTCACCTTTTTTGAGTATGTCACCGACGTTGACGTTGACCTTGACCAGCTGTCCGCTGACGCGAAAGCTCAGTTCGAGGGTGGTGTTGGCCTCTACCGTTCCCGAAAAAGTCCGCACGCGGTCCACGCCGGGCTTCGACACGACTATCGCTTCGACAGGCCTCGCCGGCCTCTCGGGGGGTGGCGGTGCCTCGGTGCATGCGGCCGCGAGTAGAACGAGGAGCAGGGAGGGAAGCATCATTGGTCGAATTGGCATCAGCGTGCCTCCTGGCCGGCCAGTTGAACATGGGCTCTGTTTAGTTCGGCGGCGCGTTCGTCTTCTGAAAGGAACAACCAGAATCTCCCGATCTCTCGCTGCAGGGAGAGCAGGTCTACCAGGTAGTCAAAAACGGCGTTCTCCGCTTCGTCGGCCGAGGTCGTCGCGGCGTTCTGAGCGTCGAGAAGTTCAACGACCGAGACGGCGCCCCGGCTGTAGGAGCCGGTGACAAGCTCAAGGTTGCGGGCGGCCGATTCCGACGCGCTTCGTGACAAGTCTATTGCCATCAGGCTTGACCAGGCCTGGAAAGCGGCCGTCCTCACGGCCCCGTCTACCCTCTTGCGGGCCGCCGACTCGCGCAGTCTGAGTTCCGAAAGGGTGTCGTAGGCCTGCCGTTGCGCAAAGACTCGCCGGCCACCCTCGAACAGGGGGATCCCCGCCTCGATGCCGACGGTCCACTGGTCGTCGTCGTCGAGGCGCAGTCCCGATCCGTCGCCTCCCTCATCGACCACGCGGTCAAAGCGCCCGTTGAGCGAAAAAGTGGGCATCCAGAACGATCGCCTGGCCGATGCGAGCACGCGCTGCTGCGCGGTAATCTGCTCCTGTATTTCTCGTAGTTCGGGAGAATGTCCCATTGCCTCGGCTACGAGCATCGTGCGGATCATTCCGAAACCCGCGGGCTTGCTCAGTGCCTGTTGCACCTGCTCGTCGCCGAACAGGTGCATCGCCGCCGGAGGCGCGGCCGGATCGAGCGTGATCCGCGACTCGGTATCGCGATCGAGGATGCGGTTTAGTGCGATTTCGGCCTGTCGCCGGTCACGAAAGGCAAAGATTGCCGACCTTTGATCTCGGGCCAACTGGCTGCGCCAGCGGTATACTTCGCCTGCCGCGGCCGTGCCCACCTTGCGCCGCGTTTCGGCCAGCTTGAGGTTCTCCTTCGTAACGCGTTCGTTCTCTTTCCTGATACGTCGCGTGGCCTCGGCGCGCAGTACCTGCAGGAAGGCGATTCCGGTCCCCTGGATGACGTCAAGCCGAACCTGGTCCCTGGACGCCTCTGTCGACGCCAGCAGGTGCTTGCGTATGGATACGTCGGCCATAAGCTTTTCGTCGAAAATTACCTGGCTGACCTCAGCCCTGGCCCGCTGGTCTTTTTCTGGGGTGCGCCCGTTGGTCTGCGCGGCCCGGTCGGCGTCGATAACGGTGGCAAGAAAGGAGGCCCGGGCCTGCGGGAGCAACTTGGCGATGGACAACATCACGTCAGACCGACCCGCCGCCACAACCCGTTCCTCGGCCTGCAGGTCCAGGTTGACCTGGACGCTGCTGTGCATGGCTTCGGCCAGGGTCATTGCCTTGGTATCCTTGAGCGCTTCCTCGTTAATAATTTTTGCGCTTATAAGAAGGTCATAGGCCGGGACATTGCCGATATCGACGGCGGTCTTCGCGTTTATGGTAACCGCGGCGTCGGCCGACAAGGCCAAGGGGAATTCCGCCGCGTCATCGCCGAGCAGTGTGCGTTGTACATTCAAAGATAGACGCCTGGCGATGCGCATGAACTCCGAATCCGGGGAGTTGCTGGCGAGAAACCCGAGTTCAACTTCTTGCGTGCCCAGGAAGGCGAAAGACGGCAAGCGGCGCGCGACCAGGTCGGTTGCCAGCCCACTCACCTGTTCGGCCGTGAACCGGAGCAGGGGTGTAGCGATAACGGCGTCAACGTCGGCAGGTATTTTGTTTGCGAGGCCGGCGAGGGAATCACCGACCGAGACCAGTTCTACCTGAACGTTGAGCGACCCCGCCAGCGTTTTTATGCGGTCGGCTATTGCCGGGTAGGCTGACAGGTGTCGCCCATCTATCAGCAGTGCGATCTTGTCGGCGGTGGTGACCTCGCGCACGAACTCTGCCAGGCGAGCGAAATCGACGGGGGAGGTTACGTAGCTGAAGTTGGTGACGCCGCTCGTCCCTTCATCACTGGGCAGGCCAAGCAACTTGGAATCAAACACGAGGGCGGCAAAGGCCGGCTTGGCCAGTGGGCCGCGCGAGCCGAGTTCTACAGCGCTGCTCGCACCCAGTCCGATAACAATGTCGATCTCAGGGTCAGAAAGTAAACTATCGGCCGCTTCGCGTGCGACCACCGGATCGGCCCCGGTAACCACGCGGGCTGATTCGGGGTAACGTACAGTGAAGTCCTCGCCGAGCAGTGTCTCCAGCTCCTTGCGCACCATGGCGTCGACTTCGACCAGTTGTAGCTGGTGGTCCATGATGAACGCGACGTCGATCGTCCGTGCGGCGTAACATGGGGTCGCGGGTGCCGTGGCCAGCAGGGCACCTGCAAGTGCGATGGCGGTACTAAAGCGGATGGGGCTTTTTAGGGTGTACTGCCAGCTATGTCGAGTCACTCGACGGACTGGGTTGAGCGGTCACCCACCAGGCTGGCAACCATCACACCCACGTAAAGTACGCCGCCGATCGCTTCGAGTATGACCAGTGTCCTGGCGTGCGGCGATACGGGGGTGATGTCCCCGTAGCCGAGCGTGGTCAGGGTGACGTAACTGAAGTATGTAAAAACTGGGAACGCGTCGCTCGTGTAAGCCGGGTCGGCCCTGTTTGCGACCAGCTCCTGTATAGGTGCACCGGTGAAGCTGGACGGGTCGATGAGAAAGACCATTACGTAGATCATGCTCCAGGCCAGGCCGGCAAGCAGGTAGACGCACAGCGCCGCCGACAGGCGGGTCCTGGTGTCGGCGTTCCCCCTCACGACGAATCCCAGCATGGTCCAGCCTACGTATGCAACGAAGAGCGCGAGCAGCGCAGGAACAAACGCGTATTCCTCGGTACTCCCCAGGGGTCGTACTATGTGTACGATCAGGGCCAGGGTGGATAAGCCCCCGAGCGTGAGCACAGTGATCCGGTGGCGGTCGCTGTCGGCTAGCGCGGCCGCCGCCTGTCCGATCACGGACAGGAACGTGACACCTATTATCACGCTGCCCAGGGTCCCGCTTACAAACGGTTGCATGGCCAGCAGGCCCAGTAGGAGTACCAGCAGGCGGTTGCAGCGACTGGCGGCGATCCCACTGTCGAGTGACGTTGCTGTAAATAGTTTGGCCATGGGCGGTCTTCTGGTCTCTATGGGGATTCTGAGTTGCTGGCCTGGTCGGTCGTTCCTTCCAGGTATATAGACTTTTTCAGCGATGCGAAGACGCTTTCGACAAGGGGCTCAAAGTGTTCCAGGGCCAGCGTGTCATAGGCGGGGTCGAAGCTGTTCTGGTCGTATTTCTCACAGAATTCCGCGCAGTCTTTCCAGTAGGGGTGATCGCGAAAACGGTCGCGCATGTCGCGGTCCAGGTCGAGGTGATGAAAGAAGTAGTAGCCCTGGAAGATGCCGTGGTGCTTGACGATCCAGTGGTTCTTCTCACTCACAAAAGGTTCCAGTATCGTCGCGGCGAGATCGGCGTGGTTAAAGCACGCGAGCGTATCGCCGATGTCATGCAGCAAAGCGCAAACGACGTACTCCTCGTCGCGGCCGTCGCGCTGCGCGCGGGTAGCACTCTGCAGGCTGTGGGTGAGTCGGTCAACGGCGTAGCCCCCGGTGTCGCCGGCAAGAATCTCAAGGTGCCCCATGACGCGGCCTGGTAACCCGGAGCCGAACTCGATCGAGTGATGCGCGATCTGCTGGTAGTCTTCGCGACTTGCGTCGCGCATGGCTGTGAAGCTGGTCTGCATTGCTTTCGTATTTTCAGGCATATCGACTCCTCGCCTGCCCGGGCACTGGCAGCCCTGCCCCGGCATAGTTGCTTGTAAGTCCCGTGCAACCCCCAGTCCAGTCCGGCGCTGTATTTCGATTGAGTCGGTCCCGTCTGCGGTCTCCTGGCAGGAGGTTGTTTTCTTAACTGCGCCAGTACCGCGGCCTTCAGTTGCCGCCGTGCTGGTACAGCTCGACTATGGGGACAGATCCGCGCTTTGCTTACGCCGGGTTGCGCTGCGGGTGGGGCGGTAGGTTACCCCGTGAGATGAGTTCGACGAGCGTCTTCTTCCGCAGGAGGCCGATTATCTGGTTCAGCAGATCGATCCCGACCTCGGCCATGCGCGCAGCCTCGTCGCTTTCAACCCGCCCGGCGATACCGCGGGTGAACAAGCGTAGCTCCTGGCTTGCCAGCCACTCGACCATGGTGACGTAGAGGCCGATCTGGTCGGCGTCGAACCCACCTTCGGTCGTGAAGCCGGAGCTGCGCAGCTCCGCCCACAGCTCAAGGATGGCGAGCGAGGTGTCCTCGATCCAGTCCTCGCCGTTGTGCGATTTGATCTCTATGGCCCGTGCCTGGGCTGCCTTGTGGACGTCGCTCGCCGGCAAGCCAAGTCGCTGTACCGCGTCCCGAACCAGCTCGCGCTTGGCATTGGGTGCGCCCTCGATCTGCGGGAAGAGCTTGCCGTCAATCTCGAGGAGCGCTTGGATTTCGGCGCCCGACGGATTGCCGTCATCGGCCACAATGCGCTCAATGACGTTCAGGGGCAGGTAACGCTTTTTTTGTAGTTCCTTGATGAAGAGGATGCGCTTGACGAAGGATTCGTCGTACCAAGCGACGTTTCTCGCCGGACGCTCGGGTTCGGGCAGTAGCCCCTGGTTAAGGTAGAACCGTATAGTCTCGCGCCCGACCCCGGTCGCCTCTTCCAGGTCTTTCATCTTGAGCCGCTTGGGAGGCTGTTGCGTGGGGAGTTCTTCGGGCACGGGCTCTCCAGCCTAGCTCCCCTCGGCGAGCGCAGCAACCTCCTCGACTTCACGCTGGCGTTGGTCGAACTGCAGGGCGATCTCTTCATCATGCTGGCCGAGTGCCTCCAGGTCGGCATCGGCGAATCCGAGGATTCCCATGTCGGCGTATGCCTTGCGCACTCGCGGTCCCCACAGGCCGATGTCCTTGATCGTGGGCACAATGCGGCTGAAAAGAGCGGAGCGATAGCTGCGCATGAACTCCGAGCGCTCGGTCGCCTCCTTGCACTCGTCTACCGGGAGGCCAAGATTTGCCCAGATCTCGTCGCCCAGGAATCGATCGCGCAACAGGTAGCAGCCTTCCACTACAAACTCCTCGCGCTCGTCTCGCTCTTTGTCCGTGAGCTGCGGATAGTAATCCCGTAGAGCCAGCCGTCCAAAGGCAACGTGGCGCGCCTCGTCTTGCATCACGTAGGCGGTGACCGACTGTGCGAGAGGGTTCTGCGCGTGGTCGCGGATCATGCCAAACGCAGCCAACGCGACTCCCTCTATCAGGACCTGCATGCCGAGATAGGTGATATCCCAACGGGAGTCGGAGATGGTGTCTTCGAGCAGCGACTTGAGGTGCGGGTTGATCGGGTAAATGAGCTCGTACTTCTCGTGCAGAAGCCGCGAGTAGGCCTCGACATGGCGCGCCTCGTCGACCACCTGTGTGGCGGCATAGAATTTGGCATCCATGTTGGGCACTTGCTGTACGATCTTGGCGGTGCAGACAAGAGCGCCCTGCTCGCCGTGAAGGAATTGTGACATCTGCCAGGCCTGGAAGTGTCGACGCACGTTTACCCGTGCGGCTTCGTCCATACCGTCCCAGATCTTAGAGCCGTAGATGCCGATAACCTCATCCGGCAGTCCTGCGGGGTTGTCGGGATCAAGATCCACCGACCAGTCGATGCGTTCGGCGGCGTTCCACTGGAGTTTTTTGCCCTTGTCGTAGAGGCCGAGGAGTTTCTTTCGGCCGTCGTCGTACTCCCAGCAGAAGTTCGCGTCGAAGGACTGCGCGGCTTCCCAATGCTGGTTCTCGGGGGGACTGGTGTAGTGATCTGCAGTAGACATATTTTTTTCTCCTATTAATACGTAGTAAGTAGTAGTACTACGTATTAATAGGACTGTCAAGCCGACCCAAAAAAAAGATCTGCTGGTAAGTTTTCCCGTGTTTACAGGCCTTTTTCGCCTGCGACTGGTTCTACCTGCCCTGGCAATTGACCGCGGAGCCTTCGCAACTGGTCGGGTGCAGGCCCTTACCGGGCTGCGCGGTGGCGGCATTTCCCGTGGTGAATCTCAGTTGCCGCCGTGCTGCTTGAGAAACTCGGTCACCCGCGCCGAGGAGGCCCCTACGTGTTCGGGCTCTTTCCATCGCTCCACCAGCTCTGCGTTGGGGGCCAGTGCGACGATCTCGCGGGAGATAGCCTCGGGGTGGTACAGGTCGCGGCCACACAGCACCAGTAGCGGCGTGTTGCAGCCGGCCACGAAATCGCGTGACACGTTGAACAGAAAGTCACCGTCGTACATGGCGTGCTTGAATGCCTGCCAGGTATCCGGCGCGACCCCGGGCCGCTCGGGCGTCAGTTGGCTTGCCCACTGGTCGAACATCTCATGGAAAGCGCCGCGGTTATTCCCGGGCCCGGTTTCGTCGAGGCCTATGGGTTGAAACAGTACGGCCGATGCCACGCGTTCGGGCGCGGCTTCGATGAGCCCCATGCCGAATGACCCACCGATGCACATGCCCACGACGCTGAAGCGGTTCACGCCCAGGTGGTCGAGCAGGGCAAGCTGGTCGGCGGTATAAACCTGCCAGGAGTCGGTGGGCAGTACCGGCGCTGTTGAGCGCCCGGCGTTGCGTTGGTCCATGGTGATCACGCGAAAGTGTTCGGCCAGGGCCGGCACCGGGTTCCAGGGCTGCGTGTCCCACATCTCAAGCGTGGAGCGCATGCCGCCGGATGCCAGCAGCAGCAGCGGGAAACCCTCGCCGTGTTCCTCGTAGTAGATCTCGGTTTCGTTGTTTTTGAATACGGGCATTTCGTTTTCCTTGCCGTTGTCGGGCGCCGATTGACTATACGAGACGGTGCGTTGCAGCCACCCGGCGTCGGGCAGGCGTTGTGTCAGCCCGCGCGTGGGGGCACTGCTGGGGCATGAACCGACCCGCTTTCACCCAGGATCGCTTTGCTTCCATGGCCTACGTCGTCCTCGTTTACCAGCTGGTGGTCGGGCTGGCCTGGTGGACCTTCGGCGCCTTTGACCTCTCCCCGCTGTGGGCCATGAGTGCGGGCCTGTTCGCCTCCGCGCTGCTCTGCTTCGTGGCCATGCTGCCGGTCAACAACGGCTCGGTGTTTGACCCCTGGTGGAGCGTGTTGCCTCCATTCGCCGCGCTTTATTTTCTCACGCTTGCGGCGGGCGAGGGGCTGAGCGACCGACAGCTGGCCGTGCTCGTGGTGGTCGTGGCGTGGTCGCTGCGGCTCACCCTGAACTGGTTCCGCGACTATCCCGGCCTGACACACGAGGATTTCCGCTACGTTGATCTTTACGAGAAGACGCCGTTACCACGGTGGGCCGTACGGTTGTTTCTCGTTGATCTCTTTCCCGCCTTGCAGGTGGTGCTCGGCTGCCTGCCGCTTTACCCGGCGCTGGTGCTGGGCGGCGGCGAGTTCGTTGCGCTGGACCTGCTGGCCCTGGTCGTTGGCCTGGTCGCCGTGGCCCTGGAACTGGTCGCCGACGAACAGATGCGCAATTTCATACGCAGGCGCGCCGAGGGCGAAAACATGTCGAGCGGGCTGTGGCGTTACTCACGCCACCCCAACTACCTTGGCGAGATACTGTTCTGGGTGTCGCTGTTCTTGTTCGGCCTGGCGGCTGCACCCGGGTGGTGGTGGACCGGGGTAGGCGCAGTGGCAATGATACTGATGTTCGTCTTTGCGAGCGTTCCCATGATGGACGAGCGCAGTCTCGCTCGACGGCCGGGCTACGCCGACTACGCCCGGCGCACCTCGGCGCTCGTGCCCTGGCCGCCGCGGCGGGATTGATCGGGCTCAGCTCTCGAGGATCAGTATAACGATACCGAAAAGCATGACGGCCATGCCCGCGAGTTCGAGGCGGTTGCTGCGTTCGCGGAAGAATATCCACGAAGCTGCCATCGCGAAGAGAAGTTCCACCTGCCCGAGCGCGGTCACGTAGGCCACGTTCTGTAAAGTCATCGCGGTAAACCAGCCTACCGATGCCGATGCGCCGCATATTCCTACCCAGAGCGACGGTCGCCATGCCCGGCCCACCTCGCGAAGTTGTCCGGGCTCACGCAGCGCGAGGTAAAGGGTCATTAACACGGCCTGGAACACTAATACGCAGGAAAGCGTGAACCCGGCGCGCAGGAACGCTCCCCCGTCGGATACCAGGGAGAGCGAGGCTGCCCGGTACGAAACACCCGCCAGGGCGAACAGTGCGGCCGATAACATTCCCAGCCCGGCCCCCCGGTCCAGGAAAATGTTGCGCAGGGGGCGCCGGGTTACGTCCTGGCGGGAGACGGTGAGCAACAACACGCCCACGACCGACACGAGTATGCCGATCCCTGCCAGCTCTCCCACCGACTCCCCGAGAATGGCAACGCTGAATGCCGCAGCCTGCAGGGGCTCGGTCTTCCGGTAGGCGGTGCTCACGGCGAAGTTTCTAAACGAAAATGCGTGCAGCAGGGTGGCGGTGGCAAGCACCTGGCCGATCCCGCCCAGGGCTCCATAAAAAAAGAAGGTGCCGCCCGGCTTCGGCAGCGGGTGGTCGAGCCCGACCGTCAGCACCAGTAGGTAAACGAGGGCGAACGGTGCGCCAAAAGCGAAGCGGACGTAGGTCGCTCCGGTGTTGCTGAGTCTCGTCTTGAGATCCTTCTGCAGCGCCGAGCGAATGTTCTGCAGGAAGGCAGCCGCTACGGTTAACAGGATCCACGGTTCGGGCATGAGGCAGGGGATGTTTTGTGGCAGGAGCCGGGCTCGCTCTTACTACACCGGCGAGCAGACGAAGATGGGAATGTCGCGGGTGGTTCGCTTGCGGTAGTCGGCGAAGGGCGCGTAGCAACCGTCGCACACCGGCCACATGGCGGGCTTTTCGTCGGCCTGGGCCAGGCGGGCCGTGTAGCTCTTGCGCAGGCCACGGTAAGTGATGTCGACGCCCGGGTTCTTGACGATGTTGTGATACCAGATGGGATTCTTCGGCGCGCCGCCCAGCGATGCCACCAGCAAAACATCGTCTCCGTGCGGCACGTACATAAGCGGCACGGTCAGTCGGCGGCCGCTGCGGGCACCGGTCATGTCGACAAAGCAGACCTCGTCGCCGCCCAGGGTGTTGCCCAGGCGCGCGCCGGTCAGCCGGCTCAACATGACGTGCAGGCGGGTGATGATCTTGAGAATCCAGCGCGGCGGTGCTGCTCCCTTGTCCTGGGGCTTGCTGTCCGTGCTGGCAGTATCGGTGGTGTTGGCGGTGTCGCTCATGCTGTTGTTCCTCCGGGCGTTGCCCGAATGTTAGACCGCCGAACGGCCAGCGGCAAGCCGCCGGCCGTTGCCATAACCGCCGGCCCTGCACATATTACGCGGCGGGTAGAACGTGTTTCACTCGTTCCCCGGTGGCGGCCGGAACGCTAGCCGTAAAGCGGCAACAGGAAAGCAGATTATGGGCAATGCCAACGCGTTAAAGCTGAAAGAACAGCTCAGGGTCAACGACCGGGAGCTGGCCGATACGGGACATCTTTTCGGGCTTGAGAAGCTTGAGCGCAAGGAAAGCGACCCCGGCACCTACGAGGCCGTGTGGCACATACTATCTAATCTCTGTAACGCCGCGTGGTCGGTGGGCTGCAAGGTTTCCAGTTCGCCCATTGCCGCCGAGGGTGGCGACGCCCTGTGGGCGCTGCACACCCCCACCGGCGAGGCGGTGTGCGTGTCGCGCGGCATCACCGCCCACCCCGGCCTGCTGGCCGACATGATACGCAACTTCATCGAGCTCGACTACGAGGACTACCCGGGCTTTCACCAGGGCGACATTTTCGAAAACAACGATCCCCACTACGGCGGCATCCACGCGCCCGACTTCGACATGGCCATGCCGATCTTTTACGGCGACGAGCTGGTGGCCTGGACCAGCTGCGTGTCGCACGTGAGCGACTGTGGTTCGGTGACGCCGGGCTCCATCGGTTTTCTCAATCCCGACTGCTACTCCGACGGCCTGTGCATCGCCATGGAGAAGGTGGGCGAGGCCGACAAGTTTTACCCCTGGTACGACATGCGCATCAAGTCGCGCACGCGTACTCCTGACTGGGTGCTGGGCGACGCGCGCGGGCGTCTGGCCGGCTGCATCACGGTGCGCGAAAAACTCATCGAGGTCATCGACAAGTACGGGCTGGATTTCTTTCGCGACGCTTGCAAGGAGTACGTCGAAGACAGTCGCCGCTACGCCGTGGGCCGCGTCAGGACCCAGACCGTGCCCGGGCGCATACGCAAGTCGCAGTTCAAAGACCTTGCCATGAAGGGCAAGCGCGTGCTGCTGGCCAAGCAGGACATCGACTGCCTGTTCAACCTGCCCATGGAGCTCGAGATCAAGGCCGACGCCAACGTGGCCATTTCACTCCGGGGCGCGAGTGGCACGGTGCCTTTCGGCGAGAACATAAGCCCCACCGCGCTCAAGTCGGGCCTTCTCAACGGCTACTCGCACATAGTTGGCTTTGACATGTTCAACTCGGGGCCGTCGGCTTCCTGGGAAGTTGAAACCCCGCCCGGTGGTTCCTGGGCAAACCCGTTCGAGAAGGACTTCTCGGCCTCGTCGGGAGTGGCTTGGGCACCGGCGGTGATGTGGATGAGCAGCCTTTACGAGGTTTTCGGGCGGTTGTACCACATGCGCGGTTTCATAGAGGAGATGGCCGCCGGCGCGGCCACCACCATGACGGCCGAGTTCGCGGGCATTAACCAGACCGGCCAGTACGTGGCCGGCCTCACTCTTGAGCAGGCCTGCAACGGCTCGCCCGCGCGCGGCTTTACCGATGGTGAGAACAGCGCCTGGTGCATCTATACGCCCAACGCCGACTTCGGCAACGCCGAAATCGCCGAGCTCTACTACCCCATTCTCTACCTGGGCCGTAACCTGGAGCCCGACTCGGCAGGCTACGGACGCTTTCGCGGTGGCCTCGGTCACACCGCCGTGTGGATGGTGCACAATACTCCGGGCATCGAGTACCAGTGCGGTTGCGCCGGTATACGAAGCAAGACGATTTCGAACCACGGCATGTACGGTGCTTACCCGGCGGTGCCCGACCGCCCGGCCTACGCCCACGACACCAACGTCAAGGAACTCATAGATGCGCAGAAACCACTGGTGCACGAGCGCGGTGACCCCGAGGACCAGCAGATCTCCAACAACGTCAAGGCGCGTGAACTCGAAGACGCGGCCATAGCTCCCTTCGTGACGCCCGAGCCCTTGCAGAACTACGACATCATCGTTCACCCGGTGTCTGGCGCCCAGTCGATGGGCGACCCCCTGGACCGCGATCCGGCGGCCGTAGAAGACGATCTCAACAAGGGCTGGGTGCGCGCCGGCGTGGCCGAGCGCGTGCACGGGGTGGTGGCGGTGAGCAACGGTCGCTGGACGGTAGACGAGAAGGCCACCGCCAGGAAGCGCAAGGAGCTGCGCGACAAACGCAAGGGCAAGGCCGTACCGTTTCGCCAGTGGTGGGATGAAGAACGCAAGCGCGTAGAGGCCTGCGAAAACATGGATCCGGCCGTCATCGAGATGTGGCGCAGCTCGATGGAGTTGTCGCCGGGCTACGGCGACGAGCTACGCGCCTTCTGGCGGCTGCCCGAAGATTTTATTTTCGAGTTACCGGAAGCAGGCAAAGAGGGGAGCTGAGCGATGGCCGAATTTCACAAGGAAGACATTGCGCGCTTAATGGACGGGGAGCTGCCCTGGCCGGCCGTGCAGGACATGCTCAAAAGCCCCAAGGATCTCGACCGCTTTGATAAGTTCCTCGAGATAATGGCCGAGCGCGTGCCATGGGACGACACCATACTGCTGCCTCTTACGCCGCAGCTGATGATAGTGGCGCGCAAGGGCGAGCGCGTGGTCAAGTGTGTGTGCGGGCAGGAGTACGGCGACTACCGCGTAAACTGGAAGCTGTCGGCCCTGGTGCACGTGCGTGACAGCCAGGAGGCCCTCGACGAAATCTACCGTGGCCGCGATGCCCTGGACGAGGCATGGGTGCAGTTGCGCGAGTACATCTGTCCGGGCTGCGGCAGTATGCTCGAAGTAGAGGCCGTGCCGCGTGGCTGCCCGCCCGACTTTGAATTCCTGCCCGACCTCGACACCTTCTACCGCGAGTGGTTGGGCCGCGAGTTGCCCGACAAGTGCGAGTACGAGGACCATACGCTGGCCGTAGTGGCCGAGTGGTCCTCGGAAGGAGAGTAATCCACGGGTGGCCGGCAGCCAGCCAACGGGAGCCCTCGACGACCTGAGGGTAGTTGATCTCACGCGCACTTTCTGGGGCGCCATGGCGGGTACATTGCTTGGCGACTTTGGCGCCGACGTCGTGCGCCTGGATTCGCCCGACGGCAGCAGCCGCGAGTTTCCCGACGACATTGAGCGCCCGGCCCTGGGCGACAACGACTGCATGGGCGCGCTTGTGCATCGCAACCGTCGCAGCGTGGCCGTGGATATTTCGAACGACGAAGGCCGCGCGCTGGCCCGCGAGCTGAGCGCGACGGCCGATGTGTTTCTCACCGATCTCGCGCTTGATGAGCTTGAGCGCTGCGGGCTTGACGAAAACAGCCTGCGCGAGATGCGCGAAGATATAGTGTACCTGCGTGGTTCGGCCTTCGGCCCCGAAGGCCCCGACAAAAACGAGCCTCCACTCGACGAGTTGGCCGCCGCGCGCACGGGTATGATGCCCATACTGCCCGAGCCCGGACAGCCGCCGGTCTACCCGGGCCACGGGCAGATGTATACCTCGGTGATGCTGGCCCTGGGCGCGGTGACGGCGCTGCTTCACCGCCGTGCCACTGGCGAGGGACAGGCCGTGGACGCCTCCCTGCTGGGCGGCAACATGTACGGCGCCAGTCTTGACCTGCAGGCCTTTCTCGCCATCGGCGGACAGCGTTTCTGCGAGCCGGTTTCGCGGCTCGACGCGGGCAACCCGATGAGCGGCACCAAGTATCCCACCAACGACGGGTTGTGGGTCACGCTCACCATGCCGGAGACCGATCGCTGGTGGCCGGCGCTGTCGGGCCTGGTGGGCCTGGACAGTGACGACCCGAGATTTGCCACACACGACTTGAGGTGTGGCGACAACCGCTTGCTGCTCATGGAATTGCTTGACGGGGCGTTCCAGCTCGAGTCGGCAGCCCACTGGCGCGAGCGTTTCAACGAACTGCAGATGTCGGCCGACGTCATCGAGAGCTACGAGTTTCCGGCCGCCGATGCGCAGGCCAGTGACAATCGCTACATCATCGAGCTCGAAGACGGGCAGCGCTCGCTCGGCTTCCCGGTGTGGATGCAGGACACGCCGGCGGCCATGCACCGCGAAGCACCCGCGGTGGGAGAACACACGGACGAGTTGTTGCTTGCGCTTGCCGGCATGGACGAGGCCCGCCTCGAGCGCCTGCGCAAGGCAGGGGTCGTGTCGGGAGGAGAGCGCTGATGGCGGGCGCGCTCGACGGCATACGCGTCATCGATCTCACCATGTGGTTCCAGGGCCCGGTGGCCGGTCAGCACCTCGCCGACCAGGGCGCCGAGGTCATACACTTTGAGAACCCGAAGGGAGGCGATCTCGGCCGCGGCGTGGCGAGCATCAAGGCGCTGCCCGTGGGCGACTGGAACCAGTACTTCCTGGTCATAAACCGTAACAAGAAGAGCATGGCGGTTGATCTCAAGAGCGATGCAGGACGCCAGGTCATGTACGAGCTGGTGGAGAAGTCCGACGTTTTTCTCACCAACCTGAGCGCCGGCGCGCTGTCAAAATGGGGCGTGAGTTACGATGACCTCTCTGCCATAAACCCGCGCTTGGTCTACGCCATGGGCAGCGGTTATGGGCCGCGCGGCACGGTGACCAAGCCGTCTTTCGATCTCACGGTGCAGGCATTGATCGGCGTGATGACCCGCCTGGGCGAGCCCGGTCAGCCGCCTATCTACCTTGGCATGGGTTCGGGCGACGCCATGGGTGGCTTGATGGCGGCCTTCGGTATCACCACCGCCCTCTGGGCCCGCGAGAAGACCGGCCGTGGGCAGTTTCTCGACGCGTCGCTCTACGGTGCGCAGTTGTTCATGGCCGCGCCCACGATGCAGGCGTGGCTGGCGACGGCCAGTGACAGGTTCTCGCGGCAGGTGTCGCGCAGCCATGCACGCAATCCGACCTGGAATACTTATCGTGCCTCGGACCGTTGGCTGGTCGTTTGCGTGCACAACGACGACGGGCAGTGGGCGAAGCTGGCCGGTGCACTAGGCGATGACGTGCTGGCCGCTGACGCGCGTTTTACGACTGAAGCCGCACGCGGCGAAAACAATGTCGAGCTGGTGGCCGAACTCGACCGCGTGCTGGTGGGCGACACGGCTGAGAACTGGGTCGAGAGGCTCGCAGAGACCGGGCTGCACGCGGGCGTGGTGTGCACGCTGGCCGAGCTGGCCGAGGACGAGGGCGCCTGGGCCAACGACTATCTCGCGCGCACCCACTGCAACGAGGTCAATCGCGAGGTGATGCTGCGCGGCCTGCCCCTGGGCTTGCGTGGTACCCCGGGCACGATCAACACGCTGGGCCCCGAGCTGGGACAGGACACCGAGTTGATACTGTTCGAAACCCTGGGCTACGACTGGGATCGCATCGGCGAGCTCAAGTCGTCGGGCGCCATACTCTAGGAATGCCGGCCGTGGGCGCAGGCAGTACACAGAAACCCGGTGCCCTCGACGGCCTGCGGGTGCTCGACCTGGGCAGCATGATGGCTGCGCCTTACGCGGCCACGCTGCTGGGCGATCTCGGCGCCGACGTCATCAAGGTCGAGGCCCACCGCGGCGACGACAGCCGCTACCTCGGTCCCGAGCGTGACGGTGAACACACGCCTTTTCTTGCCATCAACCGCAACAAGCGCAGCCTTCTGCTCGACCTGCGGCAGGACGAAGCCCGGCCGGTGTTCGAGCGGCTGTTGGCCACCACCGACGTGCTCATCACCAACGTGCGGGAGCCCGCCCTGTCGCGGCTCGGCCTTGCCTACGAGCAGGTCAAGGCCCATCGCGACGACGTCATCTGGGCGGGGGTTACAGCTTTTGGCCCCGACGGTCCTTACGCGGGCCGACCCGGCATAGACTTCCTGGCCCAGGGCTACGCGGGGATGATTTCCCTGAACGGTCAACCTGGCTCTGAGCAGGCGAGGGTAACCATACCGGTGGTGGACGTGATGACCTCGGAGCTGGTGGTCACCGGTGTGCTGGCGGCGTTGCTGGTGCGCGAGCGCACGGGTGAGGGACAGCGCGTTGACGTGTCGTTGCTCGACGCGTTGGCGCACGCGCAGTCGCCGGGCCTGGCGGTGTGGAACGTTGCGGGCGAAGTGACGCCGCGCACGGGCAACGCCAGCCAGTACTTTGCCCCCTCGGGCATCTACCCGACCCTCGATGACAGCCACGTTGTAATCACCTGCCCCGCCGACAAGTTCTTTGCCAACCTGTGCAGCGCGCTCGAAGTCGACTGGCACGAGCAGTCGCGCTTCGCGTCGGTGAACGATCGCCTGGCCAACGCTGGTGAGCTCGACGAGTTGGTCGCATCGCGCACCCGGACATTTGATCGCGAGGAGTTGGTCGAGCGCCTGGTGGCGGCCGACGTTCTCACCGCGCCCATAAAGACCATTGACGAGGTCAGCAGCGACCCGCAGCTAAGGCACAACGGCATGCTGGCCGAGGTGGAGCACGCCACGCTGGGCCCGGTGACGGTGACCGGTGTGCCGGTCAAGCTGGGGTCTACCCCCGGCTCGGTGCGCCTGGCGCCGCCCGTGCACGGCCAGCACACACGCGAACTGCTGGCGGAGCTGGGTTACGACGCCGACGCGGTCGAGCAGTTGCTGTCTTCGCGCGCTGCCGGCGCTGCCTGAGCGCTTACGGGCCGACTGCGCGCGGCCGCCTTGCTGCAAACCCTGGTTGTCGGTAGCCCCCGATCGAGGCGGCGCCAGGCTAAGCCGGGTATGGGGCAAGCTGCGGCTCCACCGACTCGGTGGTCGCCACCAGCGGGCTTAAAGTGGCGGGGGAGGTCAGATAATCCGGGCATGACTCTTGCGTCAACACACTAAAGCGGTCGATTATTGAAGCAGGCTGCTGTTTACCAGTCGCTGTCGTAACAAAGGGGGGTCCTTCGTGCGGCAAGGCCACGGAAGAAAGCTGATGAAACTTGTTTTGCCCGCCCGTACTTCTTCGCACGGCGATGTCCGCTTGCCGATGCTGCTTGCTACCTGCCTGCTTGCGACGGCCGTAATAGCCGAACCCGTGTCGGCCGGCGTGTTGAGGCCGCAGCAGTCCTGTCAGAAAACCGTATCGAAGAGCGGCCGCAAGTATCTCTCATCGGTGGTCAAGACTCTGTCGAAGTGTCGCGAGTCTGAGTTGTCTGGCAAGCAGACCGCGGCCTGCGACGAGGCAAGGACCACCGGCAGGCTTCAGAAAGCCGCTGACAAGTTAGCGGCGAAGATAAGCAAGGGTTGTGGAGGGCTCTCTACAGCTGAGCTGGCCGACCCGAGACCACGGGGGTTGGCGTTTGGCAGCCTCGTGTCATTGCTGTCGGGGCAGCAGGCCGAGCACGAGAGACTGGCCCGTCACCTGGTCGACCTGGTCTACGGGCAACCTGACCCTGCCCAGCCGGCTTACGGTAAGGAGGCGATGTCCTGCCAGAAAACCCTGGGCAAGGGAACGGCCAAGCAGCTTAAGAACGCGATCAAGGGTCTTGGTTCACGCTGCGCAGACCGGGTGGACAGGGGTGGCACCGTCGAGGGCGACGCTTTTCGCTCGGTAGAGGGCTGCCTGCAGACGGCAGCCGATGCGCTGGCTTCGTATGCGGAACGCGGGGCTGCAAAAATTTCAAAGAGATGCGACGACCAGGCTGTCGCGGGCTTGCGTGCCTGCGGGCACGCGGGTGGCTCGGCTGGGCAGACCATGGCGGGGTTAACCGGCTGCCTGTTCGACAGGGCCGTGGGCGTAGCCGCCTCGGCGCTCGAACTGGAGCACGCCAGCGGTGGTTCGCTGGTCAAGGGAGCACTGGGGGTTGCCGACGTCGCTGGCGAGGGCGACACCCTGCGGGCTGCAGACGCTACCGTGCTGCTTGTTGATCCAGGCAGCGCAGATACGATCCTGGTGTCGGGTGAGACTGACTCCTCCGGGCAGTTCAGCTTCAACGTCCAGGCCTACCGCAGTTATCGCCTGTGCTGGGAAAAGGAAGGTCAACAGTCCTGCGCCGCAGAAGATTTCGAAGCCACGCGGGGGTCGCTGAACTTGCCGGACCAGGACCTCACCGCTCCGCGTGGGGCCGGGAGCACGTTAGTATACGGCAAGGTTCTCAGGGCCGACGGGACCGCCTGTTACCGGCGTTACAACGGTAGCGACCCCACTTTTCGTGGAGGTGCTTCGCTGCTGGCGGTAACAGGTGGACAAGTCGCAGCGCGGGTAGAGGTGGGATCTGACGGGTCTTACATGCTTCTCGCACCGTCGGCGGGCGACTATATCGTGGTGGCCGACTGCGGAGACGAGACCTCTACCGCGGCCGTGTCCGCGGCGGGTGGCAGCGGGGTACTGAGAGAGGACCTGCGCATGATCAACGCCGGCCCGGTACCGGGGAGCCTGGTCGTGACCGATTCCGACGGCAACCTTATTACCGATCCCTTGCAGGTATCCGAAGGTGACGAGTTGTTTGTCCAGGTTGACTTCGGAAGCGCCACCCCGGGCGACCTCGAGTACCACTGGACGGTGACCAGGGGAGAGGGCGAGGTGCTCTCGCCGGCCGGCCCCGGGCGGTCGTCGCAGGCTTGTATCGATCCGTTGCTCGGCGATTTTGCCAAGTGGATTCCCAAGGGAATCGGCAAGATCCAGCAGCTCGTGGTATCGGCGAAAAACAATTACGGCGGCTTGTCCAGTGCGGCGATAACTTTCGGACCGCTTGATCCCAGCGAGCTCTTTGTTTACGACCCCTGCCTTTTCGAGCTGAAGGACGAAGACACGCTGTGCGGTGACGGTTACAATGTCAGCGGCGGCAATAACGTGCCTGAGCCGGCGGGCGGCCGTAAAGAATTTCTCACCGAGAAATACCGTGGTAGTTCCAACAGTAAGAACGACGCCTGCCTGTACTACAACCTGGTAGACCCGGACTGCGTGGACCTGGACTGTGACGGTGCGCTCGATCCGGGCAGCGACCCCGACGGAAAGTGCAGCCGCCTGACGCTCGGCGACTGGTGGACAAAAAACGGCTTCGACCCGGTGACCGGGCTGGGCACGGACGTCGTCAGTGCCTGGTACCTGAACAGCAACGACCTGGGCTTCGGCCGCGAGATGCAATGCCGGGTAACCTCTTACAGCCCCTACCTGCTGGCGAAAATATTGACCGGGGCGAGCGGGCTGGCTCTGCCCAGTTCAGGCCGAGACGCTGATTATCCGTACCCCATGGCGGGCGACTTGTACCTGGACCACACCTGGCTGGAGAACCTTAGCCTGGAGGCACCCGATTACGTGAAACTGTTCAGGGGCTTTCCGGCCACGGTGGCCTGCTACGTGGTCAATTACACCACCGATTTCTGTAACAACTACCCCACCAACCTGGCAGCGAATGCGGATTTTGCCTACGAGGGGCAGCAGCAGATAGAGGCCAACCCTGGGGTGAATCCCACCCACGCGTACGGCACGGTGGCCATGGAGTTCAGCCCGGTAGAGGGCTTCGGCGAGCTGGGGCCGGTGACCAAGTTCTACGTCTACGACGGTCGCACCGCCTCGGGGACGCGCCTGGGTGCTGCCAATCTTGATGGCTGCGGCGCGAAGAGCGTACCCGAAGTCTGCATGTCCTGTCACGGCGGATCCTGGCCGGGCGACGGTAACCAGGGTGCTGAATTGGACGCGATAATTGCTGGCCTGACCGACAATGTGAACTGCGAGCTGGCGGGCATAGGTATTACCACACCGGGCGACATCGCGGATCCGGCGTGGATCAAGCGCCGCGACCTGCTGGCCAAAATCACACCTGACGGAGACAATTACTCGAGCTTCCTGCCCTTTGATCCCAAGACCTACGTGTTTCCCCCGGGCCATCTGGCTGTCGCCAGTGAAGCCGAGCAGGAAGACAACATGAGGGCGCTCAACGAGATGGTGAAATACACCGAGCCGAGGCTGCCGATAGAGGAACTGGTTAAGGGCTGGTACACCAACAACTTCAGCTCGGGAAACTTTACGCCCTGGAGGCCGGAAAGTTGGGACAACGCCCCCGGTACCCCGGAAAACGAGGCTGATTTTTACGACAACGTGTACGCGGTGTCGTGCCGTGGCTGCCACGTGGCGCACTACTCTTTTGAAGACCCTTCGGACTTTCCCGGTTCAGCCCGGATCTGCAAAGATGGAAACGGTGTGGCGGGCGGTTACGACCCGACCATGGCCCACGCCAAGCTCACCTACCAGAACTTCTGGCGCGAGGAGTTTCCCCAGGGTAACGCGCTGACATCTGCGCTGGAATCGCTGGAGGACTACTTCCAGCTCAAGAACAATGACCCGAGCTTCAGTTGTGACTGAAATGTCGTCGCGGCGCTGGGCCTGGCCGTACTCTGCCCAGCCCGCCCTCGACGCGAGCATCGCGGCTTTCTCATCGGGTCGGATCCACCCTGTTGTTTTTTCTGCAGGTGGGTATTTATTTTCGCAAAATGCGAGTGACGAAGGTATGCGAGGTGGCGATTGACGCGGACGGGGTGATGGCGAGCTGCTTTTCAGACTATCTCCTCGTCGCTGTCGCCCGGGGTGGAAATGGGCAGCGTGAGGGCGAAGCGCGCCCCTGCTGTTTGAAGATTCTCTCCGCTTATCTTGCCCCCGTGCGCCTCGACGATACGCTTTACTATCGCGAGCCCCAGTCCCAGCCCGCCTTCGCGCTGACTGACGAAGGGCGTGAACAGGGCACCCAGCAGGTCGGGGGGTATGCCCGGGCCGTCGTCGGTCACGGCAATCTCAAGCTCATCGCCCAGGCGGCGGGTGGAGATCAACACTGACGAACCAGGCGTACTTACCTGTAGCGAGTTCATGGTGAGGTTGAGCAGCACCTGGAACAGCTGCCCGGCATCGCACCTGGTCTCGGGCAACGACGGGGCCAGGTCGGCCGAAAGAGAGACCTTTCTCGCCCGCGCCTCGGTAGAAAGAAAACCAGTGGCCCGTTCGACGATGGCGTTGATCGACGCGGGTGATTTTTTGAGCGGGGTGGGGCGCGCCAGGTTGAGCAGTTCATCCACAGTTAAATTCAGACGATCGGATTCTCCCTGTATGAAACGAGAGAACTCCTGGGCCTCCTTGTCGTCTGCCTTCAGCGCCCGCCTTTCGAGCAGTTGCGCAGAGTTCTTTATGATGCCCAGGGGGGTACGGATTTCGTGCGCTATGCCGGCCGCAAGTTCCCCCAGGAAGGCGAGCTTGGATGATTGCACCAGTTCGTCGTGGGCGGCGGTCACGTTTTCGACCATGGCCTGAAAGGAACGGGCCAGCTCACCCACCTCGTCGTTGCTGTCCGGGTCGGGGACGGCCTCCAGTGTGCCTTCCCTGGCTATGCGCTGGGTGACCAGGGTAAGCTCCTTGATTGGCCGTGCGACGCTTTCGGCCAGGGCCCAGGCCATGGCTATGCCCAGTACGATGGCCGCCAGTACCAGCAGCACTATGTAATTGCGCGCCCTGGTCAGGGGCAGGAAGGCCAGCTGTTCGGGCAGCGAAGCAACAACCGTCCAGTCCAGTCGTGGCAGTGCCCTGTAAGCCTGCAGGGGGAGTCGGCTCACGAGCAGTTCCTCTCCGGCCGGGTCAACAGCCGAATAGATCTGCTCATCGTCGTGCTCGTGTTTGCCGCCTTTGATCAGCTGATTCTCCCAGAGGGGAAGCGAGTCGCCGAGCAGGGCACGGTTTGAGCCAGCCAGTATCTCCAGGTCGGCGTTGAGCAGCAGTAGCTCCACCGGGGCTGAGTCTCTGCGCGGACGCACGATGGTGTCGAGCGCGGCGCGGTCCAGCATCGCCACGAGTAGCGCTCCATTTTTGCTCCCCAGCAGGGGGGAAGCGATGCCAACGTAAAAAGTTTGGTGCTCTTCGGACCATGCCACTGCCGGTCGCGGGCGTTGGTGGGCGTCCAGGAACCGTTTGCCCAGGCCGGGGTAAGTAAGGCCCCGATGCTCGGGCCAGCTCGACGCCAGGCAGACGTCGTTGCCGTCGAGTACCAGCACGTCAAGATACACGGCGTAGTTACGGGTCAGCTGCTCGAGAAAATGTGCCAACTCGGGTTGGTCCTCGGTGCGAGTGGAGTTAGTGAGTCCGAGGCTTGCCCAGGTCTTGACGTTCTGCAGTTGGCCGGCCAGCAGTTCCTGCAGGGCCGCCCGGGTAATGGCGGCCGAGTCCTTGAGCTGCAGCGACAGGACGGGGCGAAGCTCGGAGGTGACGCGCAGGCCAAGAAGTCCGTACAGCAGGGCGGATCCCACGAGCAGGCCCGCGGTGTAAGAAGCGATTCGAGTACGTATCGATCTCATTAGATTATTTCAGTCGACAGTTCCCCGCCAGAGTTCGGCCAGGATCTTAACACCGGGAAGGTCCCCGGTCGCTTCGGTCCACATGTAGCTTATTCCGCCGGGGTTGTTCCGCAGCATTATTGTGAGCTGATCGCGCTCATCCACGCGTCGAGGCAGCGTGCCACCGAAGTGAAACACCTGCGATATTACGTTTCGTTCGTAGCGGCGACGGGCCATGAACATTACCTTCTGCAGGAAGACCTCGTCGGCCATGGGCTCGGCCAGGTTACGCAGGGGCTCGAGCAGTTGGCCGTTGATTTTTACCGGCAGGCCCATCCACGCGTTACGCACCTGCTCGTTCGTGGGGGCCGTGATCTGACTTTCAGCAGCGGCCACCAGTACCAGCACGCGCTCTGCTCCCGAAGCCTGGGCGAAGCTGTGCGCTGGAACCAGCAGCGCCGGAACCCACAGCACCCCCAGCATCAGCAGGGGGAGCAGTAAACTTGTTTTCAGGGAAGCTGCGCGCTCCACTGCAACATGAACCTCCGCGAATGGGTGCCGAGACGGCGCAGATCGCCCACCTCGAGTTTAAAAGCTTGACGGTCAGAAAAGTCCCAGCGAAGTCCAGCCAGGTAGCCCTCGGTCACGAAATCGGGAAAGTTGGCCAGGTAGGGTGATTCGCTGGCGTTCGATGCCAGCTCGGCCCGCGCGTAAGTCGTCCAGTCTGAGCCCGGGCTGTACTCCGCCTGCAGGTAGCCGCTGGTGAAGTGGGAGTTGATGATAAACTGCCCATCTCTGCTCTTGTCTTCCACGTAAAACAACGCGCCGCTCAGCAGCAAGGCATCGAGTTCGAGCATGAGATTGCCGCCGTACACGGTGAGACGCAGGTCCCCTCCCACGCTGTCGTCCCGCTCGGCGTCCCAGTAACCGGCAAACAGGCCCACTCCCGACAAGTCCCGCTTGCTGCGCCTGAGGGTCACTGTGACCGCCGCCGCCAGGTCTCGGTCTCCGTCGCTCGGGTCGAGCAGGTCGTAGGGTTCGAGCTCGCCGGCCTCCAGTTTCGGTCCCAAGCCCGCCCCTGCCTCCCAGGAGAGGCTGGCCCCGTGCACGGGAAGGTCGCCCTGGGCCAGGACACCGGTTATATGCATAGGCAGCGCACCGCCCTTGTCTTCAAACTCGATTATACCCGGCCTGCTGATACTGGTCTGCAGCCAGGTGCCGTGGTGAAACGCGGTGTTCCAGTAGCCGAGTGGGGCGAGAAAGCGTCCGCCCCACACGCTTGTTCCCGGGGTTAATTGCTTGCCCACCATCAGGCGTTCGAGCTCCTGCTCGTATTTGTCAAAAAACAGCTCGGCCAGTAAGCGCAGCTTTCCGTAGTCGCGGGAAAAAAACAGGTCCACGCCCGGGTTGGCGGTAAACGTATCCTCGTCGCCGGAGGCACCGTTGAGCTTGGTCACGGTCAGGTCCGGGAATACGAGCAATCCCCCTGGCAGCTTTAAGCCCGATTCTTCGGCCGGCGCCGTAGCGGCCACGGCGGTGATCATGAGCGCAGCCAGTAGTGGCGCGAGCACAAGGCCTCGACGATTGTTTGAAACGACAGTCATGCAAATTCCTCCGTTTGCTGGTTGTGTCAGCCCGGTTGCGGATCTCTCGAGGCCCTTAGCCAGGAAAGCAACCCTCCCATTGTAGCCCAGGTTTGCCGACGGCGGTGGCTCTTATCAGCGGGGAGTGGGCCGGGCGATCAGCCTTCGGTCGTGAGCAGGATCTTGCCCACGTGCAGGCCTTCTTCCATGTGGGCGTGGGCGGCGGCGGCCTCGGCGAGGGGGAACACCGAGTCGACAACGGGTGCGACCGCACCCGATTCCAACAACGGCCACACCTCGGTTGCCAAGGCGTTTGCTATGCGTATTTTCTCTTCGCTGCTACGCACTCTCAGCGTTGAGCCGGTGATGACCTGGCGCTTGAGCATGAGCCTGAGCAGGTCCACCTCCACCCGCGACCCACGCAGGAAGGCGATTATCGACATGCGGCCGCTCTCGGCCAGGCAGGCCAGGTTGCGCTCGACGTAGTCGCCGCCGACCATATCGAGTATCACGTCGACGCCGCGTCGATTGGTGGCGGCGGTAATTTTTTCGACGAAATCGTCGTCGTTGTAATTGATCGCCAGCTCGGCGCCGAGCTCGAGGCAGCGCGCGCATCTCTCGTCGCTGCCGGCGGTGGTAAACACGCGGTGCCCACGCGCCGCGCCCAGCTGTATGGCTGTGGTGCCGATGCCGCTCGCGCCGCCGTGCACGAGCAGGCTCTCACCGGGGGCAAGGGCCGCGCGGTCGAAGACGTTGTACCAGACCGTGAACAGCGCTTCGGGCAGGCCGGCGCCGTCGACCGGGTCTATGGTGCTCGGCAAGGGCAGCACGCTGCCCTCGTGCGCCGTGGCGTACTCGGCGTAGCCGCCACCGTTGAGCAGGGCCACGACCTGTTCGCCGCCCTTGTAGCGACTCACGCCCTGTCCCACGGCGGCCACGGTTCCCGACACTTCGAGGCCCGGCCAGTCGGGAGCATCGGCGGGCGCAGGGTAAAGACCCATTCGTTGCAGCGTGTCGGGACGGTTCACCCCGGCAGCCGTAACGCGGATGAGCACCTGGCCGGTGTCAGCCTGCGGCGTGGGCAGTTCGGCTGGCACCAGCACCTCGGGGCCGCCGGGCTCGCGGATGACCACGGCCTGCATCGTGTCGGGCAGCTGTTGATCGGTCGTGGTGGTGTTACTCGCCAAGGGCCGGTTGTCAGCCTAGAGCGACGGTGGCTTTTTCTATGAACAGCCGCTCGGTAGTTTCCCCGCTACCGCTGCCGCGTTGTTCGAGTCCGCCCAGCGTGGTCATGCCATCTACGACTTCGCCAAAAATAGTATGGGCGTCGTCGAGGTGGGGAGTGGGTACAAAGGTGATGAAGAACTGGCTGCCGTCGGTGCCCGGTCCAGCGTTGGCCATGCTGAGAAGGCCCGGCCTGTCGTGACGCTCGTCGGCGGAGAACTCGCCGTCGTACTGGTAACCCGGGCCGCCGAAGCCTTGGCCCAGCGGGTCGCCGCCCTGGGCCATGAAGCCGCTTATTACACGGTGAAAAACCACGTCGTCGTAGAAACCCAGGCGCGTAAGAAAGAGCGTGCTCGACACGTGCATGGGTGCCACGTCGGGCATCAGCCGGATGACCAGCTCGCCGATGTTGGTCGCCAGCGTCCAGGTGAGCTGGCAACCGGGCTCAAACTGCAGGCAGTCGGGCCTGGACAGATTAGTTTTCCAGTCCGCCTGCGTGGTGTCGATTGATTGCGCCTCTATGTAGGCGTCGATGGCTGCGATGGGGTCGTTGCTGGGGGTGCTCACTGCTTGTTGCTCCTTATTTATATCCGGATCCCGCTGTAAGCCGCGTATGCTGCCAGTGCCACGCGGAGAATGCACCCCTGGGGGGAGGGGTGCCGGTGCCGCCCGCCCCGCTCTTGACTCGGTCGCCCGTGGGCAGGAACTTCGGGGCCCACAGTGTCCTTACTGCGCAGCATCATAGCCCCCGGGGTGTCGGCCCTGCTCACCAGCCATCGTACGCAGCATCTCCTGCGCCGGCGGTCCGAGCTCGCACGGCGACTGTTCGGCCGCCCCCATCGCGTAGATTATTTTCACCAGGTCGATGACCCTTACTCGGCCCTGACGGCCCAGCTGCTCGAGCGGTTCGCCGCGCGCTACCAGGTGGAACTCGCCTGTCACATCGTGCGCCCACCCCGCGCGGCTGCGGCACCCGAGCCGCGAATGCTCCAGGACTACTCGCTGGCCGACGCCCTGGCAGTAGCCGGGGAGTTGGGCCTGCGTTTCGAGGCGCTCGGGGGACGCCCTTCGGACAGCTCGCTTCTCCTTGCCACGCGGGCACTGGCGGCGGCTGTAGAAACAGGGACGATGCCCGGCGTGGCAGCATCGGTAAGCTCGGCCTTGTGGGGTGGCGACCGGCAGGCGCTGGAGCGGTCGACCTCTGCGCTGTTGCAGGCCGCGCCTGATGACCAGCGGGTCGAAAATCTGCTCGACGAGGGTGACCGCCTGCGCGGCAAACACGGGCATTATCTTGGAGCGACCTTCTACTACGCGGGCGAGTGGTACTGGGGTGTGGACAGGCTGCACTATCTTGAGCAGCGCCTCGGCGACCTGGGCCTGCGCCGGAGCTTGCCCGACGGCGGCGCTCAAGGCCAGTCACTCGTGGAGCCTGTGCTTGTCGCGGCGCCGGCCGGCAGCGGCGAGGGGTTCGTGCTCGAATACTTCGCTTCGCTGCGTAGCCCCTACACCGCGATAGTTACGCCGAGGGTTTTTGAATTTGCCGAGCGCAGCGGGGTCGAGCTGCGCGTGCGCCCGGTGCTGCCCATGGTGATGCGCGGACTGGCCGTGCCCAGGGCCAAGCGCATGTACATACTGCTCGACACCGCGCGAGAGGCCAGGCGGGCAGGGGTGCCGTTCGGCCGCGTGAGCGATCCGCTTGGTCGTCCGGTCGAGAGAGCGCTGTCGCTGCATGACTGGGCCCGCGGGCAGGGTCGTGAGCGCGAGTACCTGCTGGCCTTCTACGACCTGGTGTGGGCCCACGGGATCGACGCCGGAAGCGACGCGGGCCTGCGGCAGATAGTGCAGCGAGCCGGCCTGGACTGGAGCAGCGCCTGCGCCGTTGTTGACAACGACGACTGGCGCGGCGAGGTCGAGCAGAACCGGGTGGACATGATGGCAGCGGGTTGCTGGGGTGTGCCCAGCTTCAGGCTTTCGGGGCCGGGGCTCGGCGAGCCACTGGTGACCTGGGGCCAGGATAGGCTGTGGCTGATAGAGCGGGCGCTGACAGGTCTTTCCTAGGCGCCGTCGAGCAGCTCCTTGAAGCCCGAGGGATCGTGGCGTCCAAAGCAGATGGTCTCCAGCGTGCCTATGCCTTCGAGATCGCCCAGGCGGGCACGGCAGATGTTGTGAACGTGGATGTGCTTGTAGTCGAGCAGGTCCATGTCGTCCAGGCTCCATGACTCGCCGGCGATCACCTCCTCACCCTTCCAGATGGCGTGCCCCCACTCGGGATGCTGGTAGCCGATGCCGAGCAGGTGCAGCCGTATCATGGGCTCGAGTTCTATGTGCAGGCTCTCGCCGCTGGGACGCAGGAGGTCGAACTCGGCTCGCTCCGGGCAGCGGGTGCCGGGCTTCCAGTGTATGCGGTGGCTAGTGGTCTGTATGAGCTCGGTGCCGGGGTCATCGCCGCTGGGAATGTCATCGGGCGAATCGTAGACGGGTAGCAGGTGCGCGCTCAGCTGCGTGGCGGTGCCGTCGCGGTCTTCGAAGGTGCCGAACTGGCTTGAAAACTCGTCAAACATTAACGGGCACCAGACCCAGTACACACCGGGTTCGGTGGTGAGCTTGCCGGGTGCGCCGGCCTCGGGCTCGCCTACCGGGCGCACGCCCCAGCTCCTGTCGCGGGTGCCCGGCCAGCGCGCCGGGTCCACGTCCACGCGTGTGCCACTCGCCGAGACATGCCCCTTCCAGTTTCCCATCTGCGTGTAGCGGGTCGTGTTCATGATGAGCCGGCCGTCGTCGTACATCACGTTGCGGGGTTCCTGGTGGGGAGCCGTGCGAGCCACGAAAGTGAGGTCGGCCGAAATGCCGGTCTCGTTGTCGGCCAGCCGCACGCGCACTTGTCGCAGGGCTTCGACTATTTCGATGCTGAGCGGGCCTACATTCATTTCCGCGCGCTCGTGCGGGGCGCGACGCGATGCGTGGAAGGCGTGCTGGCGGCCGTCGAGGACCACGGTAAGGTGTGCGTCCATCACCAGCCGGTTGGGGTACAGGCCAAATCCGACCTCGAAGGTGCAGTCGCCGTCGCGCGAGTAGCCGTTGAACCAGTAGCGGTCGTAGAAGTTGCGATCACTGGGGCCGGGCTGGGTCACCGGCTCGGCCGTTTGGTGGATCATGTACTCGTCGAACTGTGTGATCATAGGCCTGTGTAGCACCGTGCTCGCCCTAATGGGAAGAGGCTCGTGGCCCCGCGGCGGTATTGCATACTGGTTGACAGGGGCCCGGGATGGGCGCTAAGAAAACAACTATGAAAAACAACATCGGGCTTTTCCTGGCCAAGCGTGCCGAACTCGACCCGGACCTCGAGGCCTTCGTGGGCCTGGAGTCGGGGCAGCGATTGACCTACCGCGAGTTCAACGAGCGCTCCTGCCGGACGGCCAATGCGCTCACCGGGCTCGGCGTAGGCAAGGGCGACCGCGTGGCGTTGCTGATGATGAACGGCGCCGAGTACATCGAGTCGTTCTTCGCTATCGCCAGGATAGGCGCCATCGTGGTGCCGCTTAACTGGCGACTGGTGGCCGACGAGCTGACGTTTATATTGTCGGACAGTGGCGCCACCGTGTTGTTGTTTGACGGTGAGTTTGCCGAGGTGGTGGCCGCGCTGCAGGGGCGACCCGACGCGACGGCGGTGACCACCTGGGTGCAGGCGGGCGATGACCAACGAGCCGACTGGGCCTCGTCCTACGACGAGCTGCAGCAGTCCGCGTCGGCTGACGCTCCGGAAACCGGCGGCGAGGACGAAGACGAACTTTACATAATGTACACCTCGGGTACGACCGGTTTACCCAAGGGGGCGGTACACACGCACGCGTCGGCCATGTGGGGGGCCTTGACGATAGCCGCTACCGCAGACATGCGTTACGCCGACCGTTACATGGTTACCCTGCCGTTGTTCCACGTCGGCGCGCTTACACCGATGCTTGTTAATGTCTACAAGGGTGGCACGAGCGTGGTAATGCGCGCGTTCGACCCGGTGCGAGCCTGGCAGGCCCTGGAAGAAGAAAAGATTGATAATATGCTGCTGGTGCCGGCGATGCTCAATTTCATGTTGCAGGTGCCCGACTTCGACAAGTACGACCGCAGCCGTCTGCGCTGGTGCATGAGCGGCGCCGCTCCGGTACCCGTCAACCTCATAGAGCGCTGCGCCGAGCTGGATATAGAAATCCAGCAGGTCTACGGCATGACCGAGTCCTGCGGGCCGGCTTGCCTGTTGACCTCGGCCGATTCGCTGCGCAAGGCCGGGTCTACCGGCAAGGCCTTTTTTCACACCGACGTACGGGTAGTCGATGACAAGGGCGACGATGTAGCGCCCGGAGAAGCCGGGGAGGTATGGATACGGGGCGCCCACGTGATGAAAGAGTACTGGAACCGGCCCGAGGCCTCCGAGGAGACCCTGGCCGGTGGTTGGCTGCACTCGGGGGACATCGCGACGATAGACGACGAGGGTTTTATATACATACAGGATCGAATGAAGGACATGATCATTTCGGGCGGTGAGAACGTGTACCCCGCCGAGATAGAAAACGTGTTGCTCGACTGCGACGGCGTGGCCGACGCTGCGGTCATCGGCCAGCCCAGCGAGAAGTGGGGCGAATCGCCGGTGGCCGTGCTGGTGGGTTCGGCCGGCCCGGTAGATCCCGGCACAGTGCTTGAGCACTGCAAGACCCGGCTGGCCGCCTTCAAGAGACCGGTGGCTGTTGAGATGGTCGAAGAAATTCCCCGCAACCCTTCGGGTAAGATACTCAAACGCATACTGCGCGAGCGCTACCCCGGACCTGCGCCCGCCTGAGCTGCCCCCCGGCGTTACTACTGGTCACGACTCGAGTGGGCCCCTGCGAAAGCCCCGTAAACAGTGTGCATATGCACTTGTTTGTAAAAAGGGGTTGACGCTTCCCCGTATAATGTGTATATACACAGACATGGGAAGGGGCTCTGAAAAGACCAGCGCTGGCGACAGCGGCAGTGGAAAGGACAGCGGATGTGCGTGCTTCAACATACGCCGTGCGGCCAGGGCTGTTACCCGCCTTTACGACGACACAATCAGGTCCACAGGGCTCAGATCTTCGCAGGTTATGCTGCTTATGGGCGTGCGTGCCATGGGCCCGGTAAGCGTGGGCAACCTGGCCGAGGAAGCCGTGCTTGACCGCACTACGCTTACCCGAAATCTGCGCCCACTGGAGCGCGAAGGACTGGTTCGCATAGAGCAGGGCGTGGACAGGCGCGAGCGGGTGGTAAGTCTTACCGCCAAGGGAGACAGCAGGCTCAAGGTGGCGATGCCGGTGATGCGCAAGGCGCAACAGAAGGTGGAGGAATTGGTGGGGGGCAACTGCGTTTCCCGGGTCATAGAGGATCTGGGGCGTTTGGTGGGTGCTACCAGGACGAGGGCGTAAAGGAAGTCCTTTTTTTTGCTTGACAAGGTGTATATGCACCTTATGTATGTACACATAGATTGATTACGGAGAGGCCGGGACGATGACTGGAACTGAGAACAACGGAGATAATACGATGAATATCAACTCAAATGGATGCGCAGTAGCAAACCTGGCCCAAGGGGCCTTCGCGGGCTGGGACGAAGACAGCGAAGACCTGGTCGCGAGATCGGCCCGGACCGGCGGAGTCGTAGGGTCGGCGGTGGGTAGCGCGGTAGGAAGAGCGTTGCCGGCGTTGGTGGCTAGTGGAGGTTTCGCCCTGGCGGTCTTCCTGCCCCTGATCCTGGCCTTCGCATGAGCTGTCGGGAGGGCAGCAAAGAAACGGGCGGCGATCGCCAGCGCAACATCGGTGGTCGCGCCCGCCTGGGCCAGGAGCCCGCCGCTGGACAAGCCCGAGGCCACGCTCGGCGGCGACCAGGGGCATGCCCGGTAACCACGCCGAACCCTGCAGTCGGTTAGTCCTTGCCGCTGCTTTTGCGCGCCGCCGGGGTTTCCTGGAGGTAGCGCTCCATGAGTTCCCGGTGCTCACCGGCCTCGCGCTCGCGCAGTTCCCAGAACCTGGGCGAGCGACGGCCGTCCATGAAAGCCACGCCGCCTTCCTTGCCCTCGGGCGAGTCAAACCAGTCGGGGTACATTGACGAAGATATAGCCCCCATCTCCTGGTAGCCGTCCATCTCCTGGTCGAAGGCCGCCTTGAGCACCTCGAGGCATCCGGGACTCAAGGCCAGCAGTTCCTCTGCCCAGCGGTCGACCGCGGCCTCGAGATCACCGACCGGCACCACCTCGTTGACCAGCCCCATGCGTTCGGCTTCCTCCGCGGTGTACTTGCGACACAGCATCCACATTTCGCGTGCCTTCTTGGCGCCTATGACCTTGGTGAGGTAGGGGACGAAAAACCCATCGGCCGGGCTCGACACGCGCGGGCCCGCTTGGCCGAACTTTGCCGTGTCGGCGGCGATGGTGAAGTCGCAGCAGTAGGCCATGTGGTTGTGTCCGCCCAGGCAGTAGCCCTGTACCTGGGCCAGCACCGGTTTGCGTGAATTGCGCACCAGGCGGTTGTGGGGGTAGCGAAAATAGAAACCCTTGCGCAGCCCCCAGGTCTCCCACTCCACGTCGCCGCCGGTACCGAAGTTCTTGCCTGCGCCGGCCACCACGATCAGGCCGATCGATGTGTCGTGGTTGGCATCGTAAAACGCGCGGAACATCTGTTCTACGGTTTCCAGGGTCATCACGTTGTACTTGTCGGGCTTGTTCAGCGTGACCCGTGCAATGCCTCCGCCTAGTTTAGCGTGGTGTTTCTTCTCGTAGACGATTTCGTCAAAGACGAGCCCGTCGCCGTTTACCTGCTGCCAATCGCTCCAACTCATAGGCTTGCTCCCCGTGGGCCAGCATTAGCTCCCCCGCAGGGAGCAGGCAAGAAGGGGGCGGCTTGCCCCGCCTGCCGTCGAGAGGTAAATGGAACATGTTCTACCTGTGTCGCTGCAGGTGGGGTGTAGCGATACATGAAGCCACCAGCCTTTGAATATGCCGCTCCCGCTACCGTGGCCGAGGCAGTCGGGTTGCTGGCCGAGCGTGGTTTTGACGCCAAGATCCTGGCCGGCGGGCAGAGCCTGATGGCCTTGCTCAACATGCGCCTTGCGCGCCCCGAGCTGCTCGTCGATATCGCCCGCGTGCCCGGGCTCGACAGCATTGAGATATCAGGCGACTGCCTGGGCGTGGGCGCGATGGCCCGCCAGCGTTCACTGGAATTTTTTCCCGGCCTGGGCGATAGCCACCCGCTCTTGCTGGCCGGGCTGCGCCACGTGGCCCACCCCCAGAACCGCAACCAGGGCACAGTGTGCGGCTCACTGGCCCATGCCGATCCCGCCGCCGAATTGCCGGCCCTGGCCCTGGCCACCGACGCCGAGCTGTTTATAGAAGGTCCCAATGGGAGACGCAGCGAACGCGCCGAGGATTTTTTTGTCACCTACCTGACCACCACGCTCGAAGAGGATGAGTTGCTCGTAGAGGCTCGCTTTCCGTTGCCGGCAGAGGGCAGCGGCTGGTCGGTGCAGGAGGTGACCCGTCGGCATGGCGATTTCGCGCTGGCCGGTGCGGTGGTGACCCTGCGCATCGCCGACGCGCGCGTGGCCGATCCCCGCGTGGTGGCCTTCGGCGTGGGAGCTGTGCCGTTGCGCTGCGCGGCGGCCGAGCAGTCGCTCGACGGAGCCGAGCCGGGACCGGCAGCATGGAAAGAAGCCGCAGCGCTGGTGGCCGAGGCGGTCGAAGACCCCCTGGATGATGTTCACGCCAGCGCCGCTCAGCGGCGTTCGGTAGCTGGAGTTATGGCCGCGCGGGCAATGGAGCAAGCCGCGACGCGGGCTTAAGCCGAGCGGCCGGGATAAGGGCGACAGGATCAAGAATGGGCGAAGGAAAAACATCCAGGGTGACGGTGGAGGTCACCGTAAACGGCCGCCGCCAGTCGGCCGAACTCGAGCCGCGCGTGACGCTCGCCGATTTTCTACGCGTGGAGCTGGGACTCACCGGTACCCACCTGGGCTGTGAGCACGGCGTCTGCGGTGCCTGCACCGTGTTGCTCGACGGGCGCGCGGTGCGCAGCTGCATAATGCTGGCCGTGCAGGCCGCCGGACACGAGGTGACCACTATCGAGGCGCTGGCCAACGAGGGTGAGTTGCACCCGCTGCAGCAAGCCTTCGTCGACAAGCACGGCCTGCAGTGCGGCTTCTGTACGCCTGGCTTCATCATGGCCGCAGCCGAGTTGCTCGAGCGTGACTCCGACCCATCCGAGCAGGCGCTGCTCGAAACATTGGGCGGGCAGGTGTGCCGTTGCACGGGTTACGAGGCCATCATCGAGTCGGTGCGCGACGCTGCTGAAAAATTACGCCAGCAAGGCGTGGGTCCGCTCGAGCTTCTGACCGCAGCCCTCGAAAAGAAAGCGGCGCCCAGTGGCAACGATACTGGTGGCAACGATACTGGTGGCAACGGGGGCGGCGAGTGAGTAGTCACATTCCCAACAGTGTCCAGGAGCTTCCGGTAAGCGAGATCCGCTGGATAGGCAAGGGTGTTGAGCGCCTCGAAGACCCGTCGCTTGTAACCGGCCGCACCGAGTTCATCGACAACGTGGTGCTCCCCGGCATGCTTCACTGCGCCATACTGCGCAGCCCCTACGCCCACGCACGAATCGTTTCGATCGACAGCTCGGCGGCCGAAGAGATGGAGGGCGTGTATGCGGTGATCACCGGCAGCGACGCTGCGCGCCTGACCAACCCGGCCACTACGGCACCGGAGGGTTGGGGTGGCTACTGCCTGGCCCACGAGAAGACCCGCTTCGTGGGCGAGCCCGTGGTGGCGGTGGCGGCAACGAATCGCTACCTGGCCGAGGACGCCCTTGAGCTCATCATCGTTGAGTACGAGGAGCTGCCGGTGGTGGCTAACGCGCAGGCCGCGCTGGCGGCCGACGCGGCGCTGTTGTTCGAGGAACACGGCAGCAACGTGATGCTCCAGCGCAAGTTTACCTGGGGCGAGGTCGACGCGGCGTTTGACCAGGCCGACCTCGTGGTCTCCGACGACTACCGTTGGAACCGCCTGGGCGCTAATCCCATGGAGACCTTCGGCTGCGTGGTTGACTGGAACCCGGCCGACGACATGCTCACCTGCCGCGGCTCCTTCCAGTCACAGTCGCACATGGGCCTCGCACGCTCGCTGGTGCTCGGCCTGCCTTCGAACCAGGTGCGCATGATCAGTCACCCGCACGGCGGCAGCTTCGGTGGCAAGGGCGGGTTTCGTGGCGTGGACATCTGCGCGCTGCTTTCCAAGGCGGCCTCCGGCCGACCGGTGAAGTGGATAGAGGACCGCCTGGAATACCTGCTCGCGGGTGCTGGGCAGAGCTGGGATCGCGAGTACACGCTGCAGCTGGCGCTCAAGAAGGACGGCACCGTGACCGGCCTGCGCGTGAAGTTGCTCGACGACATGGGCGGCACCGCCGAGGCTTTCGGCGCCGTGTCGGCGGCCAAGCCCCTGGCCGCTTTTACCGGTTGTTACGCCATACAGGCGGCCGAGTACGATCTCACGCTCGTGGCCACCAACAAGATTCCGCAGAGTCCCTACCGCGGCATGGGACCGCCGCCGCACAACTGGGTACTCGAGCAGACCATGGACAAGGCCGCGCGCGAGCTGGGGCTGGACCCCGCCGAGATCCGCAGGCGCAACTATATTCCGGCCGACGCGTTTCCCTACACCATAGCCAGCGGCAACGAGTACGACTCGGGCAACTACGAGGCCACGCTGGACGCGCTGCTCGACATGGCCGACTATCAAAAGCTCTGCGCCGAGCGCGACAGCGCCCAGGCTGAAGGTCGCCTGCTGGGTCTCGGGCTCGCCAACACGATAGAGCCGGGCGTGTTTGACTGGAACGCCTACGCCATCGTCGGACTCGAGAGCACCGGCGTGCCCGAGGGCATAACGGTGGCTATCGATGTGATGGGTCGCATCACGGCACGGCTGGGATTCTCGCTCGAGGGGCAGGGGCAGTACACGCTCGTGGCGCAGGTGCTGGCCGACTACTTTGCCGTCACGCCGGCCGACGTGAGCATCGTGTACCAGGACTCGCTGTCGGCGCCGCCACACTTCGGGCCGGGTGGCTCACGACTGGGCGTGGCCATAACCGGCGCCGCGCTGGGAGCCGCGCACCTGCTCGAGCGCAAGCTGGCCCGCGTTGCCGCGGTACTGTTGCAGTGCGGCCCCGACGATGTCGAGCTCATGGACGGTTTCTTGCGGGTGCGTGCCATGCCCGAGGCGAAGATGCACTTTGCCGAGGTGGCCGGCGCCATGCTCGCGCGCAGCGACCTGCTGCCCGAAGGCAGCGATCCGCAGCCGCAAGCCACCTACGTGTGGACGGCTCCCGGTCGCACCCCGGCCGACGAACAGGGCCGCGCGAAGAGTTACCTCACGGCCGCCAACGCCTGCCACCTGGTGAAGGTCGAAATTGATCGCGACACTGGCACCGTGGATATACTGGGCTACTGGTTGGTCGACGATTGCGGTACCCGCCTCAACCCGGTCACCGTTGAAGGCCAGACCATGGGGGGCATAGCGCAGGGCGTGGGCGCGGCGCTGCTCGAGGAGTACGTGTACGACGAGTCTGCCCAGCCGTTGACCTCGTCGTTCATGGACTACCTGCTGCCCAGCGTCTACGAGGTTCCGCGGGTAGAAAAAAAGGCGCTGACCACTCCGTCGCCGTTTACACCCCTGGGTGCCAAGGGCTGCGGCGAGGGCGCCATGCACACCACGCCGGCGGCAATCATGTGCGCCATAAACAATGCGTTGTCGCCGCTGGGCCTGTCGGCCCGCGAGGTGCCGGCCAGTCCGCGCAGGCTGTGGAAGCTGCTGCACGAGAACGCCGATTGAGAGAACGACCGCCTGGATTAACGACTGAAAGGAGACGAAGTCATGCCCGCAGATAAAGAATACTTCGTGGCGCTCTCGGAGTGCCACTTCATGAACCCCGAATCGATGGAAGAGATGTCGTACTACCCGGGCTACGAGCGCTGGTGGAAGAGCATCGACGGGGTCATGCGCGCCTGGGGTGGCGACCGCGACCTGTCGGGTGGCGAGGGCATGCCCGAGCCGCGCGCGCACGCGTTGATAGAGTGGATGGACAAGGCCGAGGTCGACGTCTGTTTTGCACTGCGCGAGTCGATGATGGACGTGGCCGACTACACCACCTGCATGTCGACCAACGCCTTCATGCTCAAGGAGATCGAACCCTACCCTGAGCGCATGTACCTCGAGTGTAACTGCGGCCCTATCCTCCGGCGCGGCGTCGACAAGGCGATCTGGGAACTGGAGTACCTGTTCAACGAGCGTAATGCGCGCTTGTGCAAGGTCTACGCGCCAGAGGACGGCCCTCTCAACGACAAGCGGCTGTGGCCCTTCTACGAAAAGTGTTGCGAGCTGGGCATAGCCATCACGGTACACACCGGCATGAGCTACGTCTGCCCGCAGCCGAGCAAGTACACCGCCCCGGTGCTGCTCGACGACGTCTGCCTCGATTTCCCCGATCTCAAGGTCATCGCCTATCACATGGGCTGGCCCGACACCGAGGAACTGATCGGGCTGGCGGGCAAACACGTCAACCTGTACCTGAGCCTGTCGGGCATCATCGGTTGGCTGGCGCGCTCGCCCTACCGCGCCTACCACATGATAGGCACCGCGCTGCAGTGGGTCAGTGACGAGAAGATCGTCATGGGACTGGACCTCGCGTTTGACGACATGCCGTTGGTGGTCGACTTCATTCGTAACTTCCAGATTCCCGAGCAGCTGCGCGAAGAGTGGGGTTACAAGGAGATAACCGACCAGATGCGCGCCAACATACTGGGGCTCAACCTCGCAAAGCTGGCCGGCATAGAGCCGACCCGTCGCGTGGGTAAGGGCAAGGGCAAACCGGGGGCCCTGGCCTCCTGACCGGCCTTCCGGGCGAGCGACGATGAAAGACAAGGCCTGCATCGTTGGCGTGGGCGCCACCGGGTTCTGCCGCGGCGAGGGCTCGGGCAAGAGCCTGCACGGGCTGCAACTCGAGGCCGCGCTGGCCGCGCTGGCCGACGCGGGCCTGCGGGCGGGAGAGGTGGACGGTATCATGCCGTTTCCAAACCTGGGCACGGCCGAGGGTTTTGCCGCCAGCCTTGGCTGCGAGAACCTGAGGTTTGCCACCACGGTCAACATGGGCGGCGCGGCTCCGGTGGCGTCGCTGGGTGTCGCGGCCGCTGCGGTGAGCTCGGGCCTGGCCGACTACGTGCTCATGCCCGCGGGTTGGAACGGCTACTCGGGATCGCGGGCTGGCGCCATCGTGCAGGAGATGACGGCTTCGATTCCCGGCGGGGCGATCGCCCGCGACTTCTATCTGCCGCACGGGCTGGTGGCCCCTCCGCAGTGGTACGCGCTCATCGCCCGTCGCCACATGCACGAGTACGGTACCACGGCCGAGCAGCTGGGCGCGGTCGCGCTGGCCATGCGCAAGCACGCGCAGTTGAATCCCGCTGCCGTCATGCACGGCAAGTCGATGACCATGGAGCAGTACCTGGCCTCGCCGATGATCACCGATCCCTACCGCTTGTTCGACTGTTGCCTGGAGACCGACGGCGCGGCCGCCTTCGTGGTGACCTCTGCCGAGCGCGCGCGGGATCTTGCCCGCACGCCGGTTTACATAAGCGGGGTGGCCTCGGCCCAGCCCTATCCGGCCGACGAGATTACCGGCAGGGAAGATATCTTTCGCACCGGGCTCACGGTGGCCGCGCCCCGGGCCTTCGAGATGGCCGGCGTAAAACCGGCGGACGCCGACTTTGCCCAGGTGTACGACTGCTTCACCTTCGAGGTAGTCCAGCAGCTCGAAGAAGCCGGCTTCTGCGCGCGTGGCGAGGGTGGTGCTTTCGTGCAGGAGGGGCGGATAGAGCTCGGCGGCGAACTGCCCGTCAACACCCACGGTGGCCTGCTGAGCGAGGCCCACGTGCTGGGTATGGGCCACGTTGTGGAGGCCGTGCGGCAGTTGCGCGGCGAAGCAGCTGGGCGACAGGTGGCAGACGCCAGCCTGGGAGTGGTGACCGGCTGGGGCGATTTCGGCGACGGCTCTATTGCCGTGTTGAGGAACTGACAAGCGATGACTGATGCTGGAAAGAAAAAGGCAGTGGGTCTGCCGCTGCCCTTGATGCAGGGATTGCACGGTGAGTTTTATGGGCACTGCGCCGCGGGCCGATTGAGTTTTCAGCGCTGCTCGGACTGCGGTCGCTGGCGCCACGTGCCGCGCGAGATATGCCCGGCCTGCAGCTCGTGGAACTGGAGCTGGGAGCAGTCGAGCGGGCGCGGCACCGTGTACACTTACACTATCGCTGAGCGCCCCATGCACCCGGCCTTCGCCGAGCGTTGCCCTTACGCCGTGGTGGTGGTCGAGATGGAAGAAGGCGTAAGATTGCTCAGCCGGGTCGTTGATTGCCCGCCCTCCGAACTCGAGATAGGCGCGGCAGTTAAAGTCGATTTCGAGGATGTTGGTTCTACCGCTGCCGGCAAAGTTCTTCTACCCGTTTTTCGACGCGGGTAAGCTACTCGCAACGCTGATTGCGAAGGAGCAACGCCCCCTCGTAACCCCGCAGCCGTATCTTGTGGGCGCACTTGCGTTTAACCTTGCCGTTGAGCTTGACCCTCTGGTAGCGCCTCTCGGGCAAGATGATCCGTTGCGACTTGGTCGCCATGAAATCAGTGTTCGAACCGAAGATGTCTGTACGGTAGAGCACCATTCCATTGGTGTAGGTGCGCGCGAGCACCATCTCGGTCGGGGCGTCGGCAACCTGGGGGTGATCCTCGGCCCGGTCGAGGTAGAAAATATGCGAGGGCACCGTCGGAACGCTGCCGTCGGGTAGCAGTTCGGGGTGGGATAGCACCGTGTCGGTACTGTCCCCGATAACGGTGTAATCACCGCCGGCCTGGGTGGCTACCATGTACTTCATCGCTTCCAAGCCGGCCGGAATGTAGCCCGCGGGGCTTCCGAGGTCGTGTTCCAGCAGCCGCGTGGGCTGGTAGGCCACGTTTTTGGGTATACCCGCCCGGTAGTACAGCCAGTCCTCGGTGTTTCCGCTCCCGTAAAGGTAAGTGTGGTTCCAGTTGTTGAGGTAGGTCAGACCGGGGACGTTGAGAAGGTAGTACTGGGCCAGCAGGGATTCCTGGTCACGACTCCAGTTCTTTTTCCTGTTGGCCAGGAGGCGGGCACGTCCTGACCGGCTGGTTCCCTGGACTATGTTTCGGTGTCCCAGCTGGGACATCGCGAAGATGTCCCACGCCTTGTTGATGCCGAAATAGCCGGTCAGTCCGGTCGACGAACGGAGGTAATCCTCCCGCAGGTAGGCCGATACGCCATCGAGGAAGGGGTAGCGGTCAGCCGAAGTGAAAAGGTTGGCCGCCGATATGTTGGCCGTCAGCCAGGGGCTGCCGGTTGCACTGGCAATAGAGGCGAACGTTTCGACGAAGGCCGTGGTGTACTCAGCCAGGAGTTCATCGCTGTCGATAGGGTTCGAGCTCTCGTCGATCGAACCACCGCCCAGTACGTTGAACTCGGTCGCGCCCACCGTTTTGAAGAGATCGTCGTTGTAGCCGCCCTTCATGCCCTGGGAGTCCCAGTGCTCAGCATGGTACAGCCCGACTTCGGTGCGAAAATCCGCGTTGAACAGGTTGGCGCGGCACCAGTCCGAGGTCGAGTTCCACATCCTGCCCAGGGGGACGACCCGCGATTCCCAGCGCATGCGGGCAGAGGCCTGTATATCAGGCCGGGCGGAGAATTCGGCGTCGTCCACGTAGCCGTTGCCGTCGCCGTCGTTGGTGGGATTCCAGCCGGGGATGACCCGGGAACTGGAATCACCGGGCGTTAGCTCGGGCATCCAGTCCTTGAGTTGTACGTTGTCCAGTCGCGGCTGGGTGTTGCCATCGCCGTCACGCCATAGCAGGCGCACGGCGTACATCATGCCGCCGTCGCGCAGCAGTGACTGGCCGAAATACTGGCCGTGGCCGTACGACAGTCCCGAGCCGTCGTGCAGGCTGGCGATCTGCCAGTCGGCGGGCGGTGTCCACTTCACCACGCCGCTCGCACCCAGGTTGGCCGTGCCGTCGGTAAAAAGGAGGGGCGACCATTGGCTTACCATGCCGTTGCCGTCAACCGCGCTCGGGTACTCGATTACCAGCGTGCCGTCGACGGCAAACGATGAAAGGGTCAGTGTTAACTCGTCGAATTTCTCGAAAAGCAATACGTACAGTGCGCCGTCCTGGTCGGAGTGTTGCCACACTGATGTATCCCACGGCGGAGACTGGTACAGCCAGAATCCTGCGTGCAACGAATCCGCGGTCCAACCAACGGTATCGGGTCTACGCGCGAATGGCGTGACCGTTGAATGACTGGCATCGTCGATGGCCAGGGTAGTGTCGGTGGTGAAGTGCAGAAAATAGTCTTCGTAGTCGCGCCCTGCAGCGAGAGCGCTCCGCCGGTACCACATCTCTGCCTTGCTCGGACTGAAGGCCAGGGTCTGGTTGTACATGTAGTTGATCACGTCGATCTGCTGGTTACCGTCGGCCCCGTAATCTCCACCGAAAGACACGTCGGCCTGGGCCTGTTCCCAGGCTTTCACCGCGTCCGCGTCCGGCAAGGTCTTTCTGGTCTTGCGATCGGTGGGGGCCTCCCACGCTCCCGGAAGAACCCAGGCTGTACCGGTGGAGGGATACCGGGACTGCTGCGCCCCAAGCGGGTCAGCCAGGAAGGAAAACGCCAGCATCGCGAGTAGCGCCGTTGTGTAGTTGTTTCTCATGATGCTGTGCAATCTTTCCCGGCACGGCCACTGGTGGGCCCATGTGCTGTCAACTGCGCGCGACCCAAGCCGAGAACCAGCCGCGAAATGAAAAGAGACGATATACTTTCAGCCGAATCAACGGAACCGTATGCTGGGCCTGCCCTGGAAGGTTTCCGGCGACGGTGCGGTGCGCGCTCGTGGCGGAGCTCCCACAAGCGGGTCGCGCGCGTATCAGTAAATCTTAAGGTACACCGAGCCGTAGGCCGGTACGGTAACAGCCGGCAGCGTGCCACCGGCGGCCACGCTGAACGAATCCGTAGGAGTGCGTATGGCGTCCCACAAAAGGTCGCGCTTGCCTCGCCACCAGGACTCGCTCTGCGCGTCCAGCTGCTGGTCTAGTGTCGTGGTGCAGCTGTCCTGACCCTGGTGGGGGCCGTCACTTGAGTGCCACAGGGTTGCGGTGCTCGTGTCCTGGTCTATGCGGTGCAGGTCTACTCGCAGCGAAGAAGCGCAGGGTAGGTTGTCGAGCGTGATGCCCACGGTAGCCTCGGTGGATTCCAGTGGCTGGCGCTCTGCCGCCGCCGCCAGTCCCACGAGTACGGCCGCCCTTTGGCCTGCGTCCAACGATGGGCAGGTGATAGACAGCGCTGCGTCGGGGACGGGATCCGCGACCACTGAGGCGAACTTGCAGGCCATGCATTCCTTGTAGTTAGCGCAGGCGCCGCCCGCGCCCGAGCCGCAACCACAGGCGGCAATATCGGGAGCCGTTCCGCAACCACAGGCGGCGGGCAGGGCGGTGGGGTCGTATCCGGCGGCGGTATAACTACGCGCGAAGTGATCTTCGAAGTCGCTGTCCATCTGCCCGATGAGCAGGTGTACGACGCCCTCGGGATCGGCCGTGGCGATCCATCCCAGGCTGCGGTCGCCCAGCACTTCCTGGCCGCTACCGAGCAAGCGCCAGCCCATGTGCGACGCTGCCCACAACACGCCGGCCTGTGGCTTCGGCAAGCCGTGCGCCGTGACCACGCCCATGCCGTTGTCGAACATGTCGCAGGGGGCGAGGTCGCCACGCTCGAGCAGTTCGAACTGCGAATGTCCCAGGTCGGTGGGTTCGCCCATGTAGCCCGCCAGCATGTAGGCCAGGTAACCCGCGCCGCGGTGGTCGCAGCCGTTTCCGGGGCTGCTGCCGCCCAGCGGTGGCTGTATGCCGGGTGTCGAGGGGTCGTCGTCGTCACAGGTGGGTGTACCAAGCGCCGTGGCCCACTCGTTGAGATCAAGCACCGGGGTGTCCCAACCCACTGGCACCATGGCGCGAAGTTGGCCGATGGTGTCGGCGGCAAACATCAGGCCCGGTTCCTGGCTGTAGTAGTGGGCTGACACGAAATCGAGGCTGCCGCCGTTGGCGTCGACGGTGTTGAGCAGGGTCTCCAGTGTCGGTGGTCGCAGTGGGTCGTTGAAACCGACCTGTCCGTCTACCGACGACATGGCCGGGCCGCCGATTTTGATTTCGCCAGCAATGCCGGCAAGCAGGGGGTCGTTGGCGCGCACGAACTCCAATACCCCGCGCAGGTTTTCAAAGTACTCGATGAACAGCGCCTCGGTGTCGGATCCCACAACCAACGGATCCCCGTTGAAGAGCTGGTCGGGCTCGTTGTAGATTTCGAAGCGTCGCACGCCCTTCAGGGCGTAGTGCTGCAGCACGCAAGCCCAGTGTTGTTGCCACTCGTTCGAATAAGAGTCGGGTATGACGTGGGGCCAGAACGACTCGCCGGCCGTGCAGCTGCACTGCCCCGCGACTTCGAGCACCTTGCCGTTGGCCGTGCAGTCGGCGTCGCAGGCCTTGGAAAATGCTGCCGGTGTGCCGACCAGGGTCAGCAGGATCTCGTCGCCAGCCTGGGCGAAGTGGTCCACGATGAAATCGAGCCTCGGCTGTATATCGCCAGCCGGGTATTCGCACAGCCCGGTAACAGGATCGAGTTCAAACAGGTTCTCGGGCCAGTGCACCGGGTTGTACCACAGTCGCACCTGGCGGCCTGCTCCCTGGTCGCCCGGCGCGAATACCTGGTCGCTAAGGGTTGGGATGTCCGACGACACCACGGTCTGCTGCTGGACGTTGAAGGCCCGCAGGCGCTCGGGGAAGACCTGGCTGGCCGCCAGGTCAATGCTGATCTGGCGGTCCGTTGTTCCCGGCGCAGACAGCGACACAGGCTCGCAGCGGTCAGGGCACTTCACCTTGCGCTCACTGTTCGTTTTGCAGCCGCTGAAAGTGGACTCCAGGCAGCGCCCCGACGAATCGGTAAGCCGCATCCGCAGTGGCCAGGCCAGCGGCGCGGTCAGCCCCGCGAGGTCGGCGCCGCGGCCCTTGAAGGCCAGCGACTTGTCGCTGCTCTTGATAGAGTCCACGCCGTCGCTGTTGGCCGGATCGTTCTTGCCGCGATACTTCCACTTGCGTACCGGGTTGCCCGAGCCCTTCCAGCCCGAGGCCGAGGCAGGCGCCAGGGTCGCTGACAGCAGCAGTCCGTCCTGGTCAAACAGCTCGAGGCTGGTGTCTCCGGCGGTGGGGTCGGCGATGAGCAAGTCGACCAGGCGGTCCTTGGATTTCCAGGCGAGCTTGTTTTTCTCGGGCCTGTCCGCGTCGTATTTGACCGTGAGCTTGGTGGCTTCGATGGCCTCGCACTGGGCATGGGCGCAGACGGGGGGCAGGAGCAGTGCGCTCGCCGCCAGTGCGCTTGCAGGCAGGAGAGCTGCAGCACGGGGAAAGCGGCGGGTTACAGCTGCGGAAAGATCCGGGATCATGTCCACAAGCTTAACAGTCAGTCCACAGCCATGGCTAGATAAATCACGGCTGCCGGATTCTTTTTTCGGTCAGCGGTCAGCGGTTTCAGTCAGTCGGGGAATAGTATCCCCACCAACATGAAACCGGCCACCAGCACCAGCATAGTATCCATCGCGTTTGCTCCTCACCCGGACCATATGCCTGTGGGCGGGTCCGGGCTGTCCTTGCATCCTTTGTCCACCCATCGGGAGGGTATGGTCAAGGCGTTTTTTTTGTGGCTGGCTACGGCGTTACGCGGACCGTATGGTCGCCTGTAGCGGTTTTTGGCCGTGGCGACCCGACGAGGAGCGAAATGACAGTAAAACTTCCCGACACGTTTACCTACGAAAGACACGGCCAGGTGGCCGTGATGACCATCAACCGTCCGGAGGCCATGAACGCCTTTACGGCCGACATGCTGCGCGGCATGGACGCCTGCTTTGAGGATTTCAACGAGGACGACGATCTCAGGGTGGCCATTCTTACCGCGGTAGGAGACAAGGCTTTCTCCTCGGGCATGGATCTCAAGGAAGCCATCCCGATGTTGCAGTCCGGTGACGAGATGGGTTACGAGGATCACACCAAGCGGCCGTTCTCCGACGTGTTCAAGCCCATCATCTGTGCCGTCAACGGCTTTTGCATAGCCGGCGGCATGGAGTTTCTGCAGGGTACCGATCTGCGTATCGCTGCCGAGCACGCGACCTTCGGCCTGGGTGAAGTGCGCTGGGGAATAATTCCGACCGGCGGTTCGCACATAAGACTTCCCGTGCAGATCCCCTGGGCAGTGGCCATGGAGATGCTGCTTACGGGCAAGCCCATAAGCGCCGCCCGTGCCTACGACATAGGGCTGGTCAACAAGGTTGTACCTGCCGACCAGCTCATGGACGAAGCCATGGAACTGGCCGAGACCATTTGTAGAAACGGTCCCCTGGCCGTGCGCACAGCGAAGGAGATAGCCGTGCGTGCGCTCAACCTGGAGCCCGGCTTCGTGATGGAAAAGGATCTCGGGCAGCGCGTGATGGACAGCGACGACGCGCGCGAAGGTCCGGCGGCCTTCGCCGAAAAGCGCGCGCCGGTGTTCAAGGGGCGCTGATTCGCGGCGCGCTACCCCGCGCCGCTTCTTGCACATGTCCGGACGGATACTTCACCTGCTCTCGCAGAGGCCCCTGCTCACCGGTAGTGGCATCACCCTTGACGCCCTGGTCTCCAACGCGACCGCGGCCGGCTGGAAGCAACGCGTGCTCGTGGGCGTGCCCGGCGATCGCATTCCGGCTGGCGTCGGCGGCCTGCCGGACGACGACGTGGCCTGCGTGACCTTTCAAGCGGTGGATGGGCAGGCGGCAGGCGCGGCCGTCGCCCCCGACACGACCGATCTCGACTTCGCCCTGCCTGGCATGAGCGACGTGATGCCCTACGCGAGCTCGCGCTTCAGCGAACTCGCACCCGAGCAGCTGGTTGCTTACCGCGCTGCCTGGCGTGAGGCCATACGAAAGCAGCTGGAGGATTTCAGCCCCGACCTCGTGCACGCGCACCACGCCTGGGTAGTGGCGTCGCTGGTCAAGGACGTCGCGCCTCGCTTGCCCGTGGTCATGCACGCGCACGGCACCTGTCTCAGGCAGATGTCGCTCTGTCCCGGCCTGGCCGATTCCTTGCGTAGCAGCCTCGCGCGCAACGAGCGACTGCTGGTGCTGCAGCAGCAGCAGTCGGGGGAGTACCAGCGCGCGCTGGGCTTTGCGCCCGGGCGCGTAGGGGTGGTCGGTGCGGGTTACAACGACGACCTGTTTAATATGCGGGGGCGTGAGCCCGACCCCGGCCCGGTGTTGTTGTACGCCGGCAAACTGGCCGCGGCCAAGGGGCTGCCGCAGTTGCTCGACTCGGTAGAGTTGCTGGCCGCGCGTGTGCCGGGCCTGCTGCTGCACGTGGCCGGCGGCGGCCAGGGTGCTGAGGCCGATGCGCTGCGGCAGCGTATGAAAGAAATGTCGCCGCTGGTGAGTTTTCATGGTCGCCTTGATCAGGCCGAGCTGGCCGCGCTCATGCGGCGGGCGGCGGTGTTCGTGCTGCCGTCGTTCTACGAGGGGCTGCCCCTGGTGCTGGCCGAGGCGCTTGCCTGTGGCTGCCGCCTGGTCGCCACCGACCTGCCGGGCTTGCGCGAAGCCATGGCCGCAAGGCTGGGCGAGGCCCTGTCGCTGCTGCCGGCCCCGGCCATGAAGGCGGTCGACACGCCGCGCGAAGACGCCCTGCCGGCCTTCGTACGGGCGCTCACCGACACGCTGGAAGCGGGATTGGCCGCCGGCGCTCTCAAGCCCGAAACGCTGGCCGACAGCCTGGAGTCGTTCTCCTGGAAGGCAGTGTTTGAGCGGGTGCAGTCGGTCTGGATCGAAGCGAGCGAGGCGGCCGGGCGCTAGGTCTATGCAGCCGCTGCCTGGAGACCCCGTCGCCTACAGTACCGAGCCGTCTTTCTTGCCCTCGGCGATCTCATCCCAGTCCATGCCCAGTTCGAGCAGCACCTGCTCGGTGTGCTCGCCGTGTTCGGGCGCGCGCGTGAGCGTAGGCGGGGTTTCGTCGAACTGCACCGGGTTGGCCACCAGTCGCACCTGCCGGCCGTTGACCTCGATCTCGGGCAGGTAGCCGTTGGCCTCGGTCTGCGGGTCGGCCAGCACCTCGGGCGTGGTCTGGTAGGGTGCCCACGCGCCCTCGGCGTCGGCCAGGGCTTCGCGCCACTGGTCGAGGGTGCGCGAGGCAAAGATCGCGTCGAGTTCGGCCACGCAGGCTTCAGCGTTGTGGTAGCGCGACACTGCGTCTTTGAAACGCTCGTCGGTGATGAGGTCTTCGCGGTCCATGCGGCGGCAGAGGTCGGGCCACCAGCGGTCGGCCTGCAGGTAGTTGAACATGATCCAGCGGCCGTCTTTCGTTCCGTAAGTGCCTACAACGGGGTTGGGACTGCTGCCGTGGTCAAACGACGGCATGGCGCTGCCGGTGAGATCGGCAGCCACGAGGTCGGCGCCCAGCGACCACATGGCCGTGCCCATCAGCGACACGTCGACCACCGAGGGTTCGCCGCTGCGCTCGCGCTTGAGCAGGGCCGCGGCTATGCCACCGGCTATGGTCATGGCGCCGATCGAATCGCCCAGCGCTGCGCGCGGCATCACCGGATATTCCATCCAGTCTCGCGTTATGGCCTGGCCCACGCCGCCCCGGCTCCAGAAAGCCGTGCCGTCGTAGCCGGCCTTTTCGGCGTCTGGTCCGCGGACTCCTTGTCCGCTGCCACGCACGTAGATGATGTCGGGGTTGACCGCGCGTATGTCGGCCAGGTCAATGGCCAGCTTGCGGCGCGCTGGGGTGAGGAAGTTGGTGAGAAACACGTCGCTGCTTTTGGCCAGGCGGTAGAGTATCTCGCGGCCGCGCTCGGTGGCGAGGTCGAGTCCGACGCTGCGCTTGCCGCGGTTGGACTGCTCCATCATGAAGTTAACGCCGCTGGTGTCGCCCGGTATCAGGCCCGAGGCCACAAGCCCGCGCTGCCCGTCGCCGCTCACCGGGTGCTCGATCTTGATGACGTCCGCGCCCCAGTCGGCCAGCACGGCGCCGGCGGCGGGCACGAACCACCACTGGGCTACTTCGAGCACGCGTATACCCTTGAGATGATCCTGCATGTGCCCGGTGTACTACTCTGCCAGCCGCTGAGCAAGGCTGCTGGCAGCTGGCAACAGGGCCGCGTCGCCGCCAGGCAGCGCCTACTGCTATTCGTCGTCCAGGTAGCCCAGCGCCCGCAGGGCCTCGCGCTGGCGGTCGCTCAGGGGCAGTGGGGCGCTGTCGTGCGAGCCGCCGCCGGCCTGTTCGCCGGCGGTGGCCACCAGGGCCTCGCGCAGTTTGCTCGATTCGTCGAGCCGTCGCTGCATCCGATCGCGCAGCAGCAGGGTCAGTGCGCCTTGTCCGCGTGCGACGTCGTGCTGCTCCAGCGGGTCGGCCGCCAGGTTGTAAAGGCTTGTCCGGCCGCTGCGGCGGTCGACAATGAGTTTCCACGGGGGAGTACGCAGTGCTCTGAGCGGTCGGTAGCCCCAGGCGGCCACGGCGTCGAGCCTGGGATCGGCGCCGCCGCGCGCGAGCGCCAGCAGCGAGTGGCCCTGCAAGAGTCCGGAGGGCTCCAGGCCCATGAGTTCGAGCAGGCTTGGCAGCACGTCCACCAGGCGCACCTGGGCGGTCACCCGCACGCCCTCCTTCAGCCTTCCCGGTGCTCGCACGATCAGCGGCACGTGCAACTGGTCGTCGAACAGGGTCAGGCCGTGGCGCCGGTCGAGCGCCCCGTGCTCGCCGAAGGCTTCGCCGTGATCGGAGGTGAGTAACACGATGGTGTTGTCGTCCAGGCCGGCCGCGGTCAGCGAATCAAGTACCCGGCCCACGGCCGAATCAACGTAGTGTATCTCGCCGTCGTAAAGCGGCAGCTCGCGTCTCACCTCGGGGTAGGGGCTGTCGTAGTCCGCCGCCGCGAACAGTCGCGCGTGTTCGGCGGGGGGCGTGTAGGGCTCGTGCGGGTCGAGGTAGTGCAGGTAGAGAAAGAACGGTGAGCGGGCACGGCCACGCTCGGCCAGCCAGGCCCGGGCCTTGTCGGTGACGTCGCGGGTGGTTGTGTCCTCCCACTCAAAGCTGCTCCAGTCGGCGCGGGCCTGCATGTCGTGGGTGAGATCGGGAAACACGCTGGCGAATTCGTCGTAGCCCTGGGCGAAGCCGAACAGCGAATCCACCTGTATGTTGGCCACCACGGCCGCCGTGTCGTAGCCGGCCGCCGCCAGGCGCTCGGCCAGTGTCACGGCGCCCGCGGGCAGCACGTCGCAGCCTTCGCGTGGCAGGTTGTGGCTGGCGCAGGTAAGCCCGAGAGTTTCGGGTAGCAGCCCGGTCAACAGGGTTGCGGCCGATGGCCTGGTCCAGGGTGCGGGCGCGATGGCCTCCTCAAAGAGTACGCCTTGCTCGGCCAGCGCGTCGATTGCCGGGCTGGTCGCAAGGGGGTAGCCGTAGCCCCCGAGGTGGTCGGCGCGCAGGGTGTCGACCACGATCAGCAACAGGTTCGGCTGAGCGGGTTCCGACCGCGTGCAGCCAGCGGTTGAGAGCGCGACCAGTAACAACGCCAGGCAGGGTGCCGCAAAGAATTCAGGCCTTCCCATCCCCAACAGGTGTTACCCGGCGGCGCGGTGGGAGCAAGAACGGGTCGGGCGACGGCGCAACTGGGGGGGGCTTGAGCGCGAAACTAACGCGCTGGCGGGCTGGGAGGCAATTTTTACCCACATGGGGGCTAAACTGGACAGGGGAACCCCGGTTATAGTGTCCCTTATGTTCTCGCAGGTCCGGGGAGGGGACCGGGTGCGCGCCTTCTTGTGTGTACTCGGGGTGTCGTTGTGCGTTCCTGGCGTGGCGAAGGCGCAGGTCCTGCCCTGGCCGGGAGACGCCGGTATCGAGATAGGCGCCGTGGGCGCTGTGGGCGGCCTGTCGGCTGATTACGAGCCCAGCGGCGCGGTGTGGCACACGCGCCTGAACGCATTGTTCGTGGTCGGGGATGGCGGTGATCTGAGCCGTCTCGACGGCAACGGTGGCAACGTGACCACCTGGTCGCCCGGTGGCGACCTCGAGGCAGTTACCGTGGCCGATCCGGCGAGTGATCTGCTTTATATCGGCCGCGAAAACCCCGACGCCATACTCGAGTTTGATCTCGCCACGGGCACGCTCACGGGCAACCAGTGGGACCTGACCCCGTGGATGACGGGCGCCGCCAACCAGGGCCTGGAGGCACTCACCTGGGTCGAAGGCCTGTTCTACGCGGGCCACCAGGGCGAGGGCAACGTGTACGTGTTCGAGCTGTCGGCCGGCGGTGTGGTCCAGCTGGTAAGCCTTTTTCCGGCACCCGGCGGCAGGACCGATCTGGCGGGCATGCACTACGACGCCGACACCCAGATTCTTTACGGCATACACGACGGTGATAACGTGCTGGTTGAAATGGAGCGGCACGGGGCCCTGCTGCGCGAAACCTTTCTGCCCGGCAACACCCAGGAAGGCATTGCCCTGTTACCCGACTGCGCGACCGGCCTGTCGACCGTATTTATCAGTGAGGACGCCGGTGCGGTGGTTCGCTACGAGGGGTTCCCGGTCACCTGTGTTGACCCGGCGGTGACGCTCTCGCCTTGCGGTGACGTAAACGGAGATCTGACCATCAATGTTGTCGACGCGATGCTGGCCGCCCAGTTACAGGTGGGCCTGCGTGTCTGCCAGTCGTTGTCGCGCTTCGATCTCTGCGACATCACGCCGGCGCCCGGCGATGGCCTGTGCAACGTGGTCGACGCCATGCGAATGGCCCAGTGCAGTGTCGGCCTGGTTTCCTGTAACTTTACCTGCGCGGTACTTGGCTGTCCCTGAACGTCCAGCGTCCCAGCGCCGGTGCTGCCCACCCGTACTGTCCGAGTGCTCTTCCCTACTTGCGCAGGCGGGCCCAGGCGTCGCGCAGGGTGACCGTGCGGTTGAACACCGGCAGGTCTGCCGTGGAGTCGGGGTCGAGGCAGAAGTAACCCTTGCGCTCGAACTGGCAGGTCACGCCGGCTTTGAGGTCGGCGGCCGATGGTTCCAATCGGCTTTGGCTGAGTTCCAGCAGCGAGTCGGGGTTGATGGCGTCGCCAATGTTGTTGCCGTCTTTGCCGCTGTCAGCGACTTCAGCCAACGGGTTTTCGGCCGTGAACAGCCGGTCGTACAGGCGCACTCGGGCCGGCACCGACTGCTCGGCTGACACCCAGTGCAGGGTGGCCTTCACCTTGCGGCCATCGGGCGAATCGCCGCCCCTGGTAGCCGGGTCGTAGCTGCACAGCAACTCGATGACCTCGCCCTCGTCGTTCTTGACGACCTCGTTGCAAGTAACAAAGTAGGCGTAGCGAAGGCGTACTTCGCGGCCGGGCGAGAGGCGAAAAAACTTGCGCGGCGGGTCTTCCATGAAGTCCTCGCGTTCGACGTAGAGGCTGCCGCTGAAGGGCACCTTGCGCGTACCGGCCGACTCGTCCTCGGGGTTGTTGATGGCCGTGAGTTGCTCGACCTTACCCTCGGGCCAGTTGGTGATAGTGAGCTTCAAGGGGTCGAGCACGCCCATCAGTCGAGTAGCGCTGCTGTTGAGCTCCTGCCGCAGCTCGTGCTCGAGTTGCTCGTACTGCACCGTGTTGTCGCTGCGGGTCACTCCAACGCCGAGGCAGAAGTTACGTATGGCCGCCGGCGGGTAGCCGCGCCTGCGCATGCCCGAAAGCGTGGGCATGCGAGGGTCGTCCCAGCCCGACACCTTGCCCTCTTCTACCAAGCCGCGCAGCACGCGCTTGCTCATCACGGTGTGGGTCAGGTTGAGGCGCGCAAACTCGATCTGCTGCGGGTGACACTCGCTGTCAAGAGCGTCGAGCACCCAGTCGTACAGCGCCTTGTTGTCGGCAAATTCGAGCGTGCACAGCGAGTGGGTGATGCCTTCAAAGGAGTCGCTCAGGCAGTGGGCGAGGTCGTACATGGGGTACACGCACCAGTCGTCGCCGGTGCGGTGGTGGGTGGCGCGCTGTATTCGGTAGAGCACCGGGTCGCGCATGACGATGCGCGGGCTGGCCATGTCGATGCGTGCTCGGAGAGTGTGGCTGCCCGCTTCGAATTCGCCTGCACGCATGCGTCGGAAAAGGTCGAGGCTTTCTTCGGCCGAGCGCTCGCGCCAGGGACTGTCACTACCCGGACGGGTGAGCGTGCCGCGCTGCTCTCTTACCTGCTCGGCCGACAGCTCGCACACGTAGGCTCGGCCTCGGCGCACGAGCTCCTCGGCGCAGTCGTACAGGCGCTGGTAGTAGTCCGAGGCAAAGTACAGGTGTTGGCCCCAGTCGAAGCCCAGCCAGGCGATGTCGGCCTTGATGGAATCAACGTACTCCGTGTCTTCGGCACTCGGGTTGGTGTCGTCGAATCTGAGATGGCAACGGCCACCGAACTCGCCGGCCACGCCGAAATTGAGGCAGATGGATTTCGCGTGGCCGATGTGGAGATAGCCGTTTGGTTCGGGCGGAAAACGCGTGACGATTTCGTCGTGCCTGCCTTCGGCGAGATCCTTGTCTATGAGCTTGCGGACAAAGTCGCGCGGCTTATCGGCCTTGTCTTCGCTGCTACCCATCGGCCCATTAAAGGGGGATACGTTCCTATTAGCAAAAAAGTAAGGGGGAGGTCTTTGAGCCTCGCTGCCTTTGCGTCCGGCGCTCGCCTATCCCGCTTGGAGGGTGCCGAGGATCTTGAGGGCGTGCTGTTCGTAGTAGACAGCACCGCAGCCACGAAAGCGCCCTGCGGCCATCTCCAGCAGTTCGCTCGCCGAGCGCGTGCCCCCGGTTTTGATTCTCAACTGGGCCAGGGCCACGGCAGTGTGGGACGCTACTATCGGCGCGCGCATGCTCGAGGCTGACTCCAGGGCGCGTTGCAGGTAGCTCTCGGCCGCTTCGAAGTCGCCGGTCGTTGTTGCCATCCGTCCCAGCCTGAGCGTCACCGGCCCGGTGTAGTCTACGCCCACTCCCGTGCAGACGTGGCTGTCGGCCCAGGGCTCCAGGATGGCGGCGATCCTGCGGGCTCCATCGACGTCTTCGAGCGCCGTGGCGAGGTCGGCCATTGCTGCGATGGAAGCCAGCCAAACCATGTCCACGGGCATCTCGCTTATCCCGTCCATCAGCTCGCGGTAGTAGGGCTCGGCCTCCGCGGCGCGGTCGAGTTCAACGAGCAAGAGCGCGAGGCTGGATTTGACGGGGGCCAGCTCGGGCCTGGTTGCCAGGATATCGCGCAGTGGTTGTTCGAGCTCGGCTTGTTGCCCCCGGCAGCGCCAGGTGCTGAACACGTGCACCTGGTACTTGAGCGTGGCCGTCGAGGCATCCACTTTCAGGCCGTACTCCAGCTCAGACTCGGCCCAACGCAGGGCCTGCTCGAGGTCACCGTCGAGCGCCGCGCGCAGGGCCCGGGAACTGTCGGCACGCCAGCGCGCCCAGGGCTGACCGGTCCTTCGCGCCAGCTCCTCAATGGTTTCCATCTCGGCTTCGGCTTTCTCGCGGTCGCCCATCTCCACTAAAACGCCGCCGCGGGCCGTGCGGCCAACTACTTCCATCATCCAGTCTTCTCTCCGCGTCGCGAGAAGGATGAGCCGCTCGGCGGTGTCCAGTCGCGCGGAGGAGTTGGCCGGACCCCACAACACCCACAGCCTCGAAGCCAGTGCCTGCACGAGCACCTCGGTGTTTCCCAGTGCCTCGGCTTCGGCCACAGCGGTTTCGCTCAGCTTCCCGGCTTCGGGGTCGCTGGCGGCACCCAGCATCATGGCCAATCGCGATATCACCGTAACCCTGATTTTTGACGAGCCTTGATCCAGTGCTTCGAGTGCTTCGCGCAGCATGGCAACGGCCAGCGGGTTGCCACCCGAGGGTGCTTGCCAGGAGGCGGTGTAGCCGTAGCCCAGGGACGCGCGGGCGAGCGAGAGGGTGTCGCCGTTATCGCGTGCGGTGGCCGCCGCCTCGACAAAAAGCGCGTCGGCTTTTTTCGATTCGCCCATGAGGCGATAGCATTCGGCCAGGGCCAGTCCGTATAAAAGGTTGGCCCGATCGTCGGCGTCGATGGCAGACTGCAGATAGGCTACCGCGTTTTCGTAGGCAGTCGACGCCATGGCTTCGCGCGCCGCCTGCTCCAGGCTCCACACGAGCTTGTCTCGGTCAGCCAGGCTACCGCTATCCTGGAACTGGCCCGCGATTGCGGCGGCGCTGACAGGCTCGCCGGCGGTAGCGCGCTCGTAAAGAGTGGTCGCCACGGCCAGGTGTATCTTGCGGCGGAACTTCTTGTCTATGTCGTCGTAGAATGCGTCGCGCATTATCGCGTGGGAGAAACTCCAGTTCGGCGACTCCGCTTCGTCGGGCACGATAAGGTCGGCCTCGTTGGCCTTGGCGAGAGCCTCGGCCACCAATACGGGGGCATCGCTGCCCTTCAGCAGCCCCGAGTCCTTGCAGGCCGAGACCAGTATTTCGCGGTTAAACCCCTGGCCAATTACAGCGGCGGTCCTGAGTATCTCGCGATGCAGTTCGTCGCCCCCTCCCATGCGCGACACCAGTACGCGCCGCAGGCTCACCGGGGTCTGGAGGTTCAGGGAGGCCAGGCGATCAACCCTCTGCGCCTGGCCAGATCCGGGCTTGAGCAGTTCGGTAATATAGAGGGGATTGCCGCCGGTGTAGCGGTCGAGCAGTTCCACCTCGGCCGGCTCGGCGTGCCGCCCGGTCAGCGATGAGACCAGTAAGCCGATTTCCTGGTTGCTCAGGCCCCCCAACTGGAGATCCACCAGCGGGTTGGGAAGTACGACCCGCCATGGGCTGCCCTCGCTGCGCTCCCGGCCTACCAGCAGCACCATCAGCTGGCCGGGGATCTGTGAGCGCAGCAGGTGCCGCAGCAGGTAGCCCGATGCGGGGTCGGTTCCGTGGGCATCGTCGATGACCATGAGCAGGGGGGAGTGTTGCAGCAGGTCGGTGAGCAGCGAGGTCACGGCTTCAAACAGGGCCAGGCGGGCATCGACCGTGGTGGCGGGGGTAGAGCGGGAGGGGGGGGCCTTATCCGGTTCGCCTGTCCAGCCAGGGGCGATGCGCTCGATCAGCGAGCCGGGCCCACGGTGTTTCGCGGCCAGGTTCTCGAGCCCGGGCGGGAGCGAAGAAAGCAGGCGACTCCATACGAGAAAAGGCGGCCCGTTCTGACCTTCCCAGCAGCAGGCGCGCCAGACCATTGCGCCGCGGTCGTTGGCGCCATCGGCAAAGCGCGCCGCGAGCGAGGTCTTGCCCATACCCGCGGGGCCGACCAGGTAGCCCACGCTGGCGCCGGTGTTATCGGCCAGGGCTTCGTCGAGTTGCGACAGCTCCCTGCTGCGGCCCACGAAGGTCGTGCCGTTGCCAGCCGGAGCGGCTGGCGATTGTTTGCTGTTGTCGGCCACTGGTCAGAGCTCTTCCCGGGGTTGTACCGCCGAGGCAGGGCTGTTGGTAGTAACTACCGGCGCTGGCAGGAAACTGGCGCTCACTGTCCCGCGATCAGTTGCACCGACACGCGGCGCAGTTGCCTCGGGCCGTCCAGTTCCACCAGCATCAGGGCCTGCCAGGTGCCGAGCAGCAGCTCGCCGTCTACGACCGGCACGGTTTCGGATGGGCCCAGCATCGAGGCGAGGATGTGAGACTGGGCGTTGTTGTCTACGCGGTCGTGCAGCCAGTTGTCGTGCTCGGGCACGGCGGTGTCGAGTGCGCGCAACAGGTCGACGCCGATGTTGGGGTCGTCGTTTTCGTTGACGATGACGGCCGCCGTGGCGCCCAGCACCATCACGTGGCACAGCCCGTCGGTTACCCCGCTGTCGCGCACCGCCTGCCGCACCGCGCCGGTGAGGTCGAGGCATTCCTTGTGGGCGTTAGTCGAGATGTTGAGTACGACTGCGGGCATGGGCTACCAGTCTGCGCCGGTTGGCGCCCGGGTCCAAGCGGCGTCTGTCAGTCCCCTGTTTCGCCGGTGGCTACGCGCAGAGCCCAGCGGTAGTCGGGTTTGCCGCTGGGCGCCCGCTCCACGGTGTCCACCAGGTGCAGTTCGCGCGGCAGCTTGTAGCCGGCGATGCGGGTGCGACAGTGCTCCTGCAGCGACTCGAGGGTGAGCTCACGATTTTCGCGGGCTTGGACGACCGCGGCCACGCGGTTGCCCCAGCGTTCATCGGGTACGCCCACCACCACGCAGTCAAAAGCGTCGGGGTGCGCCTTGATCGCCGCCTCGACTTCCTCGGGGTAGATTTTTTCGCCACCCGAGTTGATCGACACCGAACCTCTACCGAGCAGCGTGATGGTTCCGTCTTCTTCGAGCGTGGCCCAGTCGCCGGGCATTGAGTAACGCCGGCCGTCGGCGCCGGTGATGAAGGTCTCGGCCGACTTGGCCGGGTCCTTGTAGTACCCCATCGGGATGTCGCCGCTGCGCGCTACCTTGCCGACCTCTCCCGAACCCGCCGTCACCGGCTCGAGCGTTTCGGGGTTGAGCACGGTCGCGTCGCGGCCGGCCTGCACGGTGGGGCCGCCGCCCTTCATGGCGGTATTGCCCTTGGTGATCATGGCCATGCCGTTGTTACCTGATTCGGACGAGCCGATGCTGTCTATGATTATGAGGTCAGGAAAGCGTTCGAAGAACGCGTCCTTCACCGTGGGCGAAAACACCGCGGCGGTGCTCACCAGCACGAACAGCGACGAACTGTCGTGGCGGGCGACCTCGGGCTGCTCGAGCGCTTCGACCAGCGGGCGGCCCATGGCGTCGCCGGTGATCATGATGGTGTCCACCTTCTGCTCGGCCACCAGTCGCCAGACCTCGGCCGGGTCGAAGCGTGCCATCAGCACCACCTTGCGGCCCAGGAAGGACCCCCCCATGACCGACCATTGCGTGGCCCCGTGCATGAGCGGCGCGATGGGCAGTTGCACCGAGCGGCCGGCGTCGGCCTGGGCGCGCTTGACCATGTCGCCCGGGTGGGTGGCGCGTACGCCGGTCTGTGGATCGTTGCCGCCGCCCAGTGCGAAGAACACGTCCTCGTGTCGCCACACCACGCCCTTGGGCATTCCCGTGGTGCCGCCGGTGTAAAGAATATAGTGATCGTCGGCCGACCTCGGGCCGAAGTCGCGTTCGGGCGAACCGCTGAGCATGGCGGCTTCGTAGTCCACCGGGGGAGGCGACAGCAGCGCGGTGTCGGCGTCGGAGCCGTCGTCGACAACGACCGTGAATCGCAGGTCGGGCAGCGAGTCGATTACGGCCGCTACCCTGGGCGCAAACTCGCGCGCGAACACAAGTCCCACGAGATCGGCGTTCTTGAACAGGTAGGCCAGCTCGTCTTCGACGTAGCGGTAGTTGATGTTGATCCACACCGCGCGGGCCTTGAACACCGCCCACAGGGTTTCGACCCACTCCAACGAGTTGTAGGCGTATATGCCCACGTGGTCGCCGGGCTTTACTCCCTGCTCGATGAGGAAGTGCGCCAGGCGGTTAGCCCGCTTCTCCATCTCGGCGTAGCTGCAACTGCGGCCGTCTACCTGCAGGTAGTCGCTGTCGCCGAAGTGGTCGACTGTGTTCTCAAAAAGATCGGCCAGGTTGAATTCCACGGCTCGTGCTCCCTCGGCGCTCGGCGCCGATCAGTAAATTACCTTTTCTTCGACCAGCCGGGAGTACTCGGCCTCGTCCATGCCCAGGGTATCGACAAACACGCGGTGGTTGTCCTGTCCCATTGCCGGACCCGGCTTGACCACAACCTGGCTGCTGCCCATTTTTACATAACTGCCGTAAATGGTTTCGTTGAAGCCCAGCGGATGGGTGACCTCGATGAAGGTTTCGCGCGCTTTCCAGTGTGGGTCGGTGAGCAGGTCGCCCACGTTGAGCACCGGGGTGGCGGCTACTCCAGCCGCCTGCAGGCGCTCTACGAGCTCGCGGTCGCCGAAGCCGGCCGTCCACGCACCCAGCTGCTCGTGCAGCCTGTCTATATCTTCCAAGCGTCCCGAGCTGCTCTCGTATCGTTCTTCGGCGGCCCAGCCGGGGTCGTCCATAGCCCCGGTGAGTGCGCGCCACTCGAGGTCGTTGCTTACGGCGATGGCTATCCAGCGGTCTTCGCCGGAGCAGGGAAACACCCCGTGCGGTGCGGCTGCAGCCGTCGGGTGGCGGTTGCCCAGCGGGCCGGCCACGCGGCCGTTGAGCTCAAAGTCCATGTAAGCGGGGCCCACCAACTGCATGGCGGCTTCCTGCTGCGAGTAGTCAACGTGTTGCCCCTCGCCGCTGCTGCGCCGCCAGGCGAGCGCGGTCAGTATGGCGTAGGCGCCCAGTATGCCGTTCATGGGGTCGCAGAAGGCGTTCTCCATGGGCACCGGCGGACCATCGGCGTAGCCGTTGAGACTGTCCAGCCCGGTGAGGCTCGACAGGCTCATGCCGTAGGTGCGCACGTCCTTTAGCGGGCCGTACTGCCCGGCGGCGGGCATCGAGAACAGGATCACGTCTTCACGCACGCGCTTGAGTTCGTCGTAACCCAGCCCGAGGCGTTGCATGACGCCGGGGCCGAAGTTTTCGATCACCACGTCACAGGTGGCCACCAGCTCGCGCGCCAGCTCCAGACCGCGCTCCTGCTTGAGGTCGAGTGTAACGCTGCCGTTGCCGGCCCAGCAGGCGTGGTTCGAAAGACTGCGATCGGGGCTGGCCTCGCCATTGGCAAAAGGCGGCAGCGTGCGAGTGAGGTCAACGCGGGTGTGCGACTCGACCTTTATGACATCGGCACCCAGGAAGGCCAGGGTCTGCCCGGTCACCGGCCCCGCCCACACCCAGCCGAAGTTGGCCACGCGCAGCCCTTCGAGCGGCAGGCGTCCGCTGTCCGAGGGAGTCGCGGCGTCCGGAGTAGATGTGCCTGGAGTCGTGGCACGGGGAGCGGTGGCTGCCAGGATTTCGTCGTGGTGCTCACCGAGCAGCGGCGCCGCGGTCACGGCGCCACCGGGGCAGGCCGGCAGCTTGAAGGGCGGCCCCAGCGTGGTCACGCGTCCGAGTTCGGCGTGCTCGAGTTCGACCATGAAGCCGCGCTCGCGCAGGTGCTCGTGGCGGGCGGCCTCGGCCACCGTGAACACGGCCGTAACCGGCGCGCCCACGGCCTGGCAGCGGTCCATCAACTCGAACTTGCCCTGCTGGAGGGTCCACTCTTCGAGCATGGAGTAGATGAGGTCAGAGTTCTGCGCCCTGGTGAACATGTCCTGGAACATTTCGAGCTGCGCCCAGTCGGGGTTGCCCATGACCTCGACCAGCCCGTTCCACTGCGCGGCCTCCAGCGCCAGCACCCAGGCGTGACCGTCCTTGCAGGGCATGATCGTGGCGGGCGCGGCCAGCGACATGCCCACGCCGGTTCTCAAGTCGAAGACGCCGTCCTGTGCCAGCGCGCCTATGTTCTGGCCGCCGGTGAAGGTGGCCGCGATCGCCTCGGCCGAAGACACGTCGAGCTGCTGTCCACTACCCACCTTGTCGCGTCCCAGGGTGGCGGCCAGTCCCCAGGCCGCGCCCGTAATGGCCCCGTAGAAGTCGGCGGCAAAGGTTCCGATCTCGAGCGGGGCCTGGTCAGGCTTTCCACAGTAACGACTGCCCGCGCCCGTCATGTGCCAGGCGTTGAGGTCGACGGCCTTCCACTCGGCGGCCGGCCCGGTCTGCCCCAGCGGGGTGATCGAGACCACGACCAGTTGAGGGTTTACGGCCGCGAGGGCCGCGTAGTCGATGCCGAGCTCGCGTTTCTTCGCGGGCGACTGGTTCTCGACGAGCATGTCGGCCGTGCGCAACAGGTCGAAGAAGAGTTCGCGACCTTCGCTGCTGTCGAGGTCGAGCACGACGCTGCGCTTGTTGCTGTTCAGAAAAAAGAACAATCCGCTTTTCTCGGGGTGGGCTTCGTCGCCCGGAAAAGGCCCCAGCGCACGGGCCGGGTCGCCACCGGGGGGCTCCACCTTTACGACGTCGGCGCCGTAGTCGGCCAGCAGCTTGGCGCAGAAGGGCGCAGAGACGCCTTCGCCAAGCTCGATCACGCGAATTTCTGAAAGGGCTCCCTTGCTCATCGTGAGTTGTACATCGGCGCCCAGCGGGCGCCGTGAGCCGCGAATATAGGGGGTATACAGCATGCTGTCCAGCAGAATAGAACTTGTTCTATTCCAGTTACCCGGCTAGGTTCCCCGGTGTCGGGGCGTCCGTTGGCGACCCCGCAAGAGAGAGTTTTCAGACATGTCAAAGAACCCCCTGCACACGAAATTATGCGATATGCTCGAGATCGAGTTTCCGGTGATGGCCTTCACCCACTGCAAGGACGTGGTGGTGGCGGTTGTCAACGCGGGTGGTTTTGCCTGCCTGGGCGAGGCTATGCATCCGCCCGACCGCATCAGCCAGGACATTAACTGGATACGCGAGCGCGTGGGCGGCAAGCCCTTCGGCGTTGACCTCGTGCTGCCGTCGTCGGCGCCGCCGGCGGGGACGGTCGACAAGCTGCAAGAGGGGATTCCCGACGACTACTGGGCCTACGCCCGCACGATTCTTGATAAGTACGACGTTCCTCCGCCCAAGGCCGAGCAGGATCTGCACACCTGGGGTGGGCTCAACCAGGAAATCGCCCGCGAACAGATGGACGTGGTACTGGAAGAAAAAGCACCGGTGTTCTGCTCGGGGCTGGGAAGCCCGCACTTCATGGTCGAGGCGGCGCACGAGCGTGGCATGAAGGTCATGGGGCTGGTGGGCAAGAAACGCCAGGCGGTACGCGAGTTGGAAGCCGGGGTCGACGTTATCATCGCCCAGGGCTACGACGCGGCCGGCCACACCGGGCCCATAGGCACCTTCTCGGTTGTTCCCGAGGTTGTGTCGGTGGCAGGCGACACGCCGGTGGTCGCTGCCGGCGGCATCTCGACGGGCCAGCACCTGGCCGCGGCACTTTGCCTGGGCGCTGCCGGTGTGTGGACAGGGTCAATGTGGTTGTGCTCGCGCGAGTCGGACACCGACATGGTAATGAAAGAAAAACTCCTGGCCGCCGACGCCGACAGTACGGTTTACTCCAGCAGCATTTCGGGATTCTCGATGCGCGTGACGCGTTGCCCCTGGACCGACGAGTGGGCCAAGGCCGACGCGCCCAGGCCGCTGCACTCTCCCTACCAGATGCTGCTCAGCTCGGAGTACATACAGGGTGCCAACGACCACCGCCGCGGCGATCTCATGACCGAGGCAGCCGGCCAGGGCATAGGCTTCGTGACCGAGATGAAACCGGCGCGGCAGATGATGTTCGACATGGTCGAAGAGGCGCTCGAAACCTTTGAGAACCTCACAGGCGTAATGCCCGGGTAAGCGTGGCCGATCCAAGCAACGAGATCCCCGGCCGCAGGGGCCTGGAGCCATCGGCCGTCGACCGACGCGCCGAGTGCGAGGGCGGCGGGCCACTGCCGGGCACGCGCTGGGCTGCGCGCATGGAGTTCACCGGTCGCCTGACGGGCGAGTACGTGGACCACGGTGACCCGCCGTGGCGCTGGTACCTGATGGTCGATCTCGAGAAGAAGCCCGACCAGTGGGAGTGGAAAAGCGCGTGGTGCGAGTCGTCGAGTCTCTACTACGACGACGACAGCGGACCGCCTGGCGCGCTGCCCGGCAGGGCGCTGTCGCCCGGTGCAAAAATATCATCGGGCGAGGGCAAGGATTAGCGACATGAGAGTTGTAGTGTGTGCAAGGGAGGTGCTCGACCCCGACGCGGTGAGCAACTACGTGCTCGAGGGCAAGCTCGAGATCGGCGAGGACGGACGCAGCGTGGTCAACGCGAGCATCCCCCGTCTCATGAACGCTTACGACGAGCAGGCACTCGAAGCGGCGCTGCGACTCAAGGACAACGACGAGTCGGTGACGGTGGACGTCGTGAGCCTCGGTAGCGATTCGGCCGACATACTCAAGCACGCCGCCGCCATGGGCGCGGACGGCATCTTTCATCTCGCTGCCGATCCCGCCGATCTCGATTGCTCGGCCATAGGCCGACTGCTCGGCGCGTGGGTGGGCAGCAGCGGCGGGGCCCAGCTGGTTCTCTGTGGTCGCCAGGCCTCCGACGATGACCAGGGCGTGGTTCCGGCCGTGTTGGCCGAGGCGCTGTCGTTACCGCTGGTCACCATAGCCCGCGACGTGGCCGTGGCCGGCGACGGCTGGCGGGTGATACGCGCGACCCCCGACGGCGACGAGACCGTGCAGGTGGACGGTGGCGCGGTGGTCACCATATCCAACGAACTCGGCGACCCGCGGTACCCCACGATGTCAAACAAGATGAAAGCACGCCGGCGCACGGCCGAAACCGTGGAGCCCTCTTCGCTGGGACTGTCGGCCGATGAGCTGGCCCCCCGTGTCGTGATGACCAGCACTTCGGTGCCCGAGCTGCACGGCCAGTGCGAGTTCATAGAGGGTGGCAGTGTCGACGAGCAGGCCGCGGCCCTGGTCGCGCGCCTGCGCCAGGACGAGGCCATTGCCGGGGGGAGCGCCTGATGGCTTCGCGCGACGTAGTGCTGTTGAGCATCGACAGCGGCCGCGACGGGCTGCCGTCAAACGCGCTGCGGCTCGCCGCCATGGGCCGGCGATTGGCCGACCAACGCGGTGGGCAACTGCGCTGGCTGGTGCTGGGAGATCTTCCCGCGCAACTGGCGACGCTGGCGGGCAGCTACGGTGTCACCGCTGTTGACCACGCCGACGATGACTCGCTCGGTGGCTGGGCCGGTGATGCGCAGGTGAACGCGGCGGCCGACTATCTTGGCGACCGCCAGGGCGCGCTGCTTATCGTGGCCCAGACCTTTGACTCGCGCTGTATCGTGCCGCGCATCGCCGCGCGCCTGGGCTGCGGCGTGGTGATGAACGTGGTCGACCTGAACTCCGACGACGACGGCCTCTCGCTCACGGCCGCTGCTTATGGCGGTGACACGCGCTCGGGCTATCGTTTTGAAGGCGACTCCACCGCGGTGGTGGCGCTGGGCGACAACGTTGCCGACGCCGGGCCGGCCGGCTCGCAAGGAGAGGCGCCGCTGGAGACCGTTTCGCTTGATTGTGGCGAGCCCGAGAGGGTGAGCGTGGTGGAGCGCGCGGTCACCGAGGGCCCGCGTCTCGAAGACGCCGAGGTCATAGTGGCCGGAGGTCGTGGACTGCAGGACGCCGCCAACCTGGGGCTGGTAGAAGAGCTGGCCACTGCCCTGGGCGGCGTGGTGGGCGCGTCGAGGCCCATAGTGGACGACGGTTGGATAGACCGTTCGCAGCAGGTGGGGCTTACAGGAAGCATCACCAGGCCGCGCCTTTACATAGCCGCCGGTATTTCGGGCGCCAGCCAGCATATGGTCGGCTGCACTTCGGCCAAGACCCTGGTGGCCATTAACATAGACCCCGACGCGGCGGTGTTTCGCCAGTGCCGGTACGGGCTGGTGGGCGATTGCCTCGAGTTGTTGCCTGCCATCACCCGCGCGATCAAAGAAAGCTGAACCCCGGGAGGATTGACCATTGCCCCAAGCCACTCCAGTCGTAGAAGGATTGTTCATCGACACGGCCAACGGCCCGCGTCTTACCGGCTCGCGCTGCGCGGGCTGCGACATGCCCTACCTGCCCGTCTCGGCGCAGTGTCACAACCCTGACTGCGACGCGCCCGACCTGCAGCCGGCCGAGTTCGGTCCCTGGGGAGTCATCTGGAGTCTCGCGCGGCAGGACTACCCGCCGCCCGCGCCGGTCAAGTTCGATGAACCGTACCAGCCCTACGCCATGGCGGTGGTCGATCTCGACGACGGCCTGCGCGTGCTCGGCCGCGTGGCCACCGACGATCCCGAGTCGGTGGACGTGGGCCAGAGGGTAGAGTTGATCATAGACACGCTGGCCCACGACGAGGACGGCAAGGAACTCAGTACCTGGAAATTCAGGGTGGTAGAGCAGGGGGCGGGCGCTTGAGAGACGTAGCGGTAATCGGCCTGGGGATGCACCCCTGGGGTAAGTTCAAGGACAAGTCGGTCGGGGATCTCTGCCGGGTGGCGGTAGACCAGGCGCTGGCCGACGCGGGCGTGGCGTGGCGCGAGATCGAGGCCGTGGCTGCGGCCAGCTCGCGATTTTCAGGTGGCCGCGGCTGGGGCCTGAACGGCAACGACGTAGTCGACGATCTCGGCAACACCGGCGTGCCGGTCTACAACCTGTCGGCGGGCTGCGCCGCGGGCGGCAACGCGTTCAACGTGGGTTGGTCGATGGTGGCCAGCGGCATACACGACGTGATGCTGGTGGTGGGTGGCGAAAAAATGCCCAAGGGCTTTATCCAGACCTCGGGCGTCGAGGAGGTCACCGACCCCGAGTACTTGCGCCAGGTCTGCGTGGGAATGCCGGGCCCGGCCTTCTGGGGCGCCATGTGTAGGCGCCGCATGGCCAAGCACGGCACCACCGAGGAGCAGTTGGCCAGGATAGCCGTCAAGGCCCACGCCAACTCGGTTCACAACGAGTGGGCGCGCTTTCGCAAGGAGTTCACCCTGGAGCAGGTGCTGGGCTCGGCCATGGTGAGTTACCCGCTGCGGCTTTTCGAAATCTGCCCGGTGAGCGACGGTGCGGCTGCCGTGGTGATCTGCTCGGCCGATATCGCTCGCGCCAACAGCCGACGCCCGGTATGGGTGGCGGGCAGCGCAGTGGCGACCGCCCGCTTCGACGACGGTATTCCGCGTGGCCTGGCCGGCCCGGTGCCGGCGCACGGCGAGGCCTACCACAGCGAAGCCGCGCTGGCGGTCGAAAAAGCCATGGCCATGGCAGGTGTGAAACCAGCCGAGGTGGATTTCATGGAGCTGCAAGACAACACGGTCTTCTACGAGCTCAGTTTTCCCGAGGAGTGGGGCTTTTGTAAACCCGGCGAGGCCGAGGGGTTGATGGAGGCTGGCGAGACCACCCCCACCGGCAGCATGCCGATCAATCCCAGTGGCGGCTTCCAGAGTTTTGGTGAGGCCACCACTGCGCAGGGTATATGGCAGGTCTGCGAGTTGGTGACCCAGTTGCGCGGGGACGGCGGTGGCCGCCAGGTGCCGGGGGCCGGGGTGGGCCTTGCCCAGGCGCTCGGACTGGGTGGCAATGGCAGCGCCGTGGTAATGAGAAACGAGCGATAACAGTCCTCAGTGACTGCCGCCGGGAGAACAGGACAATGACAGGACAGGCAACAGCAGCAAGTGGAAACTGGGATCACGAAGTCGACCTGCTCGTGGTGGGCAGCGGCGCCGGGGCGATGGTGGCGGCGATGGCCGCGCACGACGGTGGCGCGAGCACGCTGATCATTGAGAAGACCGACGAGTATGGTGGCAACTCGGCCATGTCGGGCGGTGCCATGTGGATTCCCTGCAACTCGATGATGAAGGAAGAAGGTGTGGCCGACTCGCGTGACGAGGCGCTGGCCTACCTTGAAGCTGTTACCGGCGGCGTGGTGGCGCGTGAAAAACTCGAGACCTATGTCGACCGTGCGCCCGAGATGCTCGACTGGCTGCACGACAACACTCACCTGCGCATGGAGTGCATGCTGACCTACCCTGACTACTACGCCGACGCGCCTGGCGGCAAGTCGGGTGGCCGTGGGCTGGAGCCTGAGCACTTTGATGCCCGCCGGCTGGGCGACGAGTTCTACCTCCTGCGCGAACCGGCACTGCAGGAGCTGGTGTTTGGGCGCATGTCGATGACGGCCACAGAGGCTCACCATATCCTGGCCCGTCACAAGGGCTGGATAAGCATGACCATGAAAATGATGGGGCGGTACTACGCTGACCTGAAAGGCCGGTTGCGCGGCAAACGCGACCGCTGCCTGTCGTTGGGCAACGCGCTGGTGGCGCCGCTCAGGCTGTCGCTGCTCGACCGCGAGCTTGATCTCTGGCTGAACACGGCGATGACCGAGTTGCTGGTCGAAGACGGCCGCGTGGTGGGTGTGTTGGCCGAGCGCGAAGGTAAGGCGCTGCGGTTGCGGGGCAGGCAGGGCGTGCTGCTGGCCGCCGGTGGTTTTGAACGCAACCAGGAAATGCGCGATCGTTTTCTACCTTCGCCCTCAAAGGTGGAGTGGACCACTGGCAGTCCCGGCAGCACGGGCGATGCCATAGCCCTGGGCGAGAAAGAAGGCGCGGCGCTCGACCTCATGGAGCACGCGTGGTGGGGGCCGTGTACTGCGGTACCCGGCGAGTGGAACGCCCGCATGCTGGTCATCGAAAAGGGCCTGCCGCACACCATCATGGTCAACCGCGCGGGCGCCCGTTTTGTGAACGAGGCGTCGCCCTATCTCGATATTGTCAACGCCATGTACGAGCAGCAACGCAGCGGCAACGACTGCGTGCCCGCGTTCATGGTCTTCGACTCCCAGTACCGTGCCAAGTATCCCTGCGGTCCTTTCCTGCAGTCATCGCAGCAGCCCGATTGGCGATTGCCCAAGCAGTTGCGCGACGGCTATCTCTACAAGGCCGACACGGTTGAGGGGTTGGCCGAGCAGGCCGGCGTTGATCCGGCGGGCCTGGCGTCTACGGTGTCGGCGTTTAACGACAACGCCAAGCGTGGCGTCGACCCCGACTTCAATCGCGGGGACGGACTGTTCGACAAGTTTTACGGCGACGAAAAGGTGACCCCCAACCCCTGCCTGGGTGCCTTGGACAAGGCACCGTTCTACGCCATACGCGCCGAGGCTGGCGAGCTGGGCACCAAGGGTGGACTGGCCACCGACATCCACGCGCGCGTACTGCGCGAGGACGGGTCACCGATAGACGGGCTGTTCGCGGTGGGCAACAACTCGGCTTCTGTCATGGGCACGAGCTACCCCGGGGCGGGCGCCACCATTGGCCCGGCCTGTACTTTTGGCTGGCTGGTGGGCAGGGCTGCCGCCCAGCGAGCCACCCAGGGCGATGCCGCCCAGGGCGAGGCCGCCTGACACAACGACCGGCGGCCGCCTGCTGGCGGACTGAACAACTGGAGAATAATTGAAGATGGGATTTCGCGTGGAAACGGGCTTGCTCAACCCCGACAAGGACCAGTACGCCGGCGACGGCGGTTCAATGATGAACCTGGCTTTCATAGCCTCCGAAGCCGCTCGGCTGGAATCGCTGGGCTTTGATTCAATAGCCGTACCCGAGGCGGGGCACGACCCGTTTCTCGCGCTGGTGGTGGCGGCCGAACACACCGAGCGCGTGGAGCTGGCCACCAACGTGGCCATTTCGTTTCCGCGCTCGCCGATGGTGACCGCGCAGATGGCCTGGGACCTGCAACAGTACTCCGACGGTCGCTTCGTGCTCGGCCTTGGCACGCAGGTAAAGGGGCACAACAAGTTTCGCTACGCCACCGCCTGGGACAGTCCGCCGGGCCCGCGCATGCGCGAGTACCTCGAGTGCCTGAGCGCGATCTACAACGCCTTTGCCGGGGCCGACGGTCCCACGACCTTTGAAGGTGAGCACTACACCTTCACCATGCTGCCGCCGTTCTTTAATCCTGGCCCCATTGACCACGCGTTGCCGGGGCTCACTATAGCAGCGGTCAATCCTTACATGTGCCGCCTGGCGGGGGAGTTGTGCGACGGCGTGCGCCTGCACCCCATAGGTACGTTTTCATACCAGCAGGAGGTCGTGCAGCCGTTGCTCGAAAAGGGCGCGGAGAGGGCCGGTCGACCGGCCGACCAGATCAACCGCATAGGCGCGCCCTTCGTGGCCGTTGGTCGCAACGACGAAGAGATCGCCTCGGCCCGCGAGGCGCTCAAGCAGGCCATATCCTTCTACGCGTCCACGCGCACCTACCACGGCATACTCGATCACCACGGCTGGCAGGACGCCGGCGCCGAGCTGCACCGCTTGTCCAAGCAGGGTGGCTGGAAAGAAATGCCGGCTATCATCAGCGACGACATGCTCGACCAGTGGGCCATCACCACCAGCTGGGACGACTTCGCCGTCAACATGACCGAGCGTTGCCGCGGAGTGTACGACACGGTGTTGGTGGATTTTCCGCCGCAGCTGTCGCGCGACGAAGACCACGTGCGGCAGGTAGTTGCCGACCTGAAAGCGGCCTAGAACGATACCGCGCGGCGCTCACGCCGAGGGTTCGATTTACGCGAGCTAGTTGTTCGACAACGCGGTGGGATCCTTGGGCAGGTGGCGCAGGCCCATCCAGATGAGCGCGGCCAGGTGCGCGGCTACCTTCTCCACGTCGGGTTTCTTCACATCGATCCACCACTGCCCGACAAAGGTCACCATGCCGACCAGCGCGTGGGCGTAGAGAGGCGCGTGTTTCGGGTCGTAGCCCGCGTCTTTCAGGGTGGCTGTAAACACGTCGCCCACGCGCTCGGCTACATCGTTGAGCAGGCTGGCCATGCGCCCGCGGCCCTCGGCGGTGGGCGTGTCGTGTGAAAGCACGGCGAAGCCGTCGGGGTGGTCCTTCACGTAGGTCAGAAACGCGAGCGCCGAGCGTTCGACACGCCGACGCGGGGAACCCGAAGAGATCGCCTCGGTGATCATCGACACCACCTGCTCCATCTCGCGGTCCACGATGACAGCGTACAGACCTTCCTTGCCCCCGAAGTGCTCGTAGAGGATGGGCTTGGATACCTTCGCCCTTTCGGCGATTTCTTCTACCGAGCTGCCCTTGTAGCCACGCTCGGCAAAAACACCCCGCCCGACGTCGATGAGCTGCGCCCGCCGCGCGGCCGCCGTGAGTTTTTTTTCTGCCATCCTTGACAAAACTACTACGACGCCGTAACTTACGCAAGCGTAGGTTACCCATTCGTAACTTACGGTTGGGTAAGTCTGAATTACCCTGATTTTAAAGGAGGATTCCAATGTACCTATTACTGTGTTTAACCGTGTTCCTGGCCGCTTACCTGGTCAATACGACTACCATATCGCTGTTTTATCACCGCGGGCTGGCCCACGGAGCCCTGCACCTGGGCCCCCGGCTCAGCCGCTTTGTAGCCACCTTCGGTGTCTGGATCACCGGCTTGGATCCGCTTGGCTGGGTCTGCATGCACCGCCTTCATCACGACCACTCCGATACCGACAAAGACCCGCACAGCCCGGTGCACCAGGGCCTCGTGGGCGTGTTGTTCGGGCAGTTGCGGTCATACGAGCGCGTGCTGGTCGGGCTTGCCCGCGGGGAGGAGCATTACAGCTCAAGAGTTGCCGACATCGACTTCCCGGTGAGCTGGATCAACCGCAGGCGCCTCTGGCTGCTGCCTTATCTCGCCCACCTGGGCGTGGCGCTGGCGATCGCTTTGCCTACCGGCATGTGGGCGTTGGCGGCCTGCTACTACCTGGGGATGATGAGTCACCCGATCGAAGGGTGGGTTGTCAACTCGCTGGGCCACGCCGTGGGCGGGCGCAATTTCGACACGCCGGACAACTCGCGCAACAATCACCTTGCTGCCTGGCTGATAATGGGCGAAGGCTACCAGAACAACCACCACCGCTTTCCGGCTTCGGCTCGCTTCTCGTACCGTCTCTCGGAGATAGATCTCGGCTACGGCTTGTGCCTGTTGCTCGAGAAACTAGGTGTACTCGGCATCAACCGCGCGACGCTGATCCCGCGGGGTACCGCTCAAACCGGGCTGCGCGCCTAGGAGGCGCTCGCGGCCTGCGGGGCCGATCTGCCGCGGCGCTTGCGTTCGTGCGGGTCGAGCCAGCGCTTGCGCAGGCGGACCGAGGTCGGCGTGACCTCCACGAGCTCGTCGTCGGCCACGTAGCTCATGGCCTGCTCGACGGTCATGCGCGTGGGCGGCGTGAGCTGTATGGCGTCGTCTTTGCCCGAGGCGCGCATGTTGGTCAGCTGCTTGCCCTTGAGCGGGTTTACGTCGAGGTCGCTGCCCTTGTTGTGCTCGCCGATTATCATTCCGCGGTACACTTTCTCGCCCGGGCCGATGAACAGTGGGCCGCGCTCCTCGAGGTTCCAAAGCGCGTAGGCAACCGATTGCCCCTGCTCCATTGACACCAGGGTGCCACAACGGCGGCCGGGCATATCGCCGGCCACCGGCTCCCAGTCGTGGAAGAGGCGGTGCATCACGCCTGTGCCCCGGGTGTCGGTCAAAAATTCGCCGTGGTAGCCGATCAGGCCACGCGATGGCACGTGGAACACGATCCTGGTCTTACCGCCACCCGAGGTCTGCATTTCGACCATGCGTCCGCGGCGCTGGGCCATCTTCTCGACGACCACGCCGGTAAAGTTGTCGTCTACGTCGACCACGGCTTCTTCTACTGGTTCGCAGAGCTTGCCCGTGTCGGGATCCTCGCGGTAGAGAACGCGCGGCCGGCCGAGCGAAAGCTCGTAGCCCTCGCGGCGCATGATTTCCACGAGCACGCCCAGTTGCAGCTCGCCGCGGCCGGCTACTTCGAACACCGTCTTGTCGTCGGTGTCGGACACCCGCAAGGCTACGTTGCCCTCGGCCTCGCGCCACAGGCGCTCGCGTATGGCCCGGCTGGTAACCTTGTCGCCTTCCTTGCCGGCCAGCGGCGAGTCGTTGATGGCAAAGGACATGGCCAGCGTGGGCGGGTCAACTGGTTGGGCGGGCAGTGCCTGGCTGACGGCGGGTTCGCAGATGGTGTCGGCCACCGTCGCGTCCTCGAGTCCGGCGATAGCCACGATGTCGCCCGCGGTGGCGCTGTCGAGCGAATTGCGCTGCAGGCCGTCAAACGAAAGCACCTTGGTTATGCGCCCAGTCTCGACCATGCTCCCGTCGAGCGAGAGCACCTTCACCGCCATGTTTGATCGCACCGTGCCCGACTCCACGCGCCCGGTGAGTATGCGCCCGAGCCACGGGTCGTACTCCAGGGTGGTGGCGAGCATGCGGAACGCACCTGTATCGTCCAGGCGCGGCGCGGGTGTGTGCTCGACTATGAGCTCAAACAGCGGGCTCATGTCCACGCGCTCGTCGGCGAGGTCGTGGACGGCCCAACCCTGCTTGGCCGAAGCGTAGACGATGGGAAAATCGAGCTGGTCGTCGGTGGCCTCGAGGGCGGCGAAAAGATCGAAGATCTCGTTGAGCACTTCTTCAGCTCGCTGGTCGGGGCGGTCTACCTTGTTGATTACGACCAGCGGTTTCAGCCCCAGCCTGAGCGCCTTGCCCACCACGAAACGGGTCTGTGGCATGGGCCCCTCGGCAGCGTCCACGAGCACGCACACGCCGTCGACCATGCTCAGTATGCGTTCCACCTCGCCACCGAAGTCGGCGTGGCCCGGCGTGTCAACGATGTTTATGCGGGTGTCCTTCCAGGTTACCGACGTGCACTTGGCCAGTATGGTGATACCGCGTTCGCGCTCGAGGTCGTTGCTGTCCATGGCGCGGTCGACCAGCTCCTGGTGTTCGCCGAGCGCGCCGCCCTGCTGTAACAGCCGGTCCACCAGCGTGGTTTTGCCGTGGTCGACGTGGGCGATGATGGCTGTGTTTCTTACGTTCATGGTTAAGGGTGGGCGCGATGCGCTCAGGTGGAGGACAGCTCCTGCATCCGATGGTACCACGGCCCGGCCAGCGCATGGTTCTCCACGAGGTCGAAGCCGCGCAGGCCCTGGGTCGAGCGCAGTATGCCGTAGTTGGCAAAGTCGCCACCGTTGGGCTGCGCGCCACCGAGAAAGTCGGGGGTGAACGCAGCCGACAACTTGTCGAGCTGGGCGGTGAGGTTTTCTTCGGGCGGCAGGTCAAACAGTTTCGCGCGGCTGCGGCCTATCATGCGCATGACGATGGCGCCCAGCCACTTGGCCTTGAGCGCCTGCAGCCATGAGAACCGCTCCACGCCGGTCACGTACTCCATCGCTGCAACGCTCGAGCGCAGGCTGCCGTAGACCACCGACACGATGGATTTGGCCATCACCTCGTCGCTGAACGACATCCAGCCGTCCTGTTCGGCGTCGGCGCCTTCGCGCGCAAAACGGGCCGGGCCGCCCAGTTGGTCGTCGACGTAGTGCAGTATCTGGTTCGAGTCGTTGACCTGGGTGCCGTCGGCATCCACGAACACTGGCACCGCCTTCCAGTTGGCCCACTTGATCTCGGCCTTGGTCATGGGGTCGACCTCTACCGGGCTGTAGTCCACGCCTTTCCAGTTGAGAAGGCTGCGCACCTTCCAGCAGAAGGGGCAGGTCTGGAAACCGTAGAGCGTGGGCTTGTTGTCTACCGCCCTTTCCTGGACGCGGGTTTCCTGCACCCCGGCGCTGGGGGCGCTATCGTTGGTTGATTGATCGGTGTTGGCGGCGGCCATTCGTGGGGCTCCTTGTCGCACCCGTGCGCGGACAATCCCGCCACGGTGGCACGGAAAATCTCCCCACTCAAGGGGTTCAGTCGGCGCGCAGCACCGCGGCAAGCGATGACAGGGCCGTAACCCGGCGCGGCTGCCTGACCTGGTGGCGGTCGTGGCCGCCGGTCAGGTAGGCGAACGACAGCCCCGTGTCGGGGTCGGCCCAGGCCACCTGCCCACCGGCACCGCCGTGGCCGAAGGCGCGCGCAGAAACCGTGCGCCCGAAGCCTCGCAAGTGGGGGTCGGTTTCGCCTGCCCGCACCAGGCCCAGCGTGCGGCAGGCGGGTACGCCTGTGCTGAGACCCTTCATGTTCTGGCGCACGTTGGCGCGAGCATCTTCGAGTACGGCCGGGTTCCAGGCGCCGGCCGGGTCGTGCAGCAGGGCCTGGTAAAACATCGCCAGGTCGGTGGCCCGGGCAAAGCCACCCGCGCCGGGAACGCCCAGCTCGCGGATATCGGGCAGGTTGAAGGCCTGCACCATTTCCTCGGTCACTTCGCTTTCCGGTAGTTCGCGCATTCCGAACGCAGCCTCGAGCTCGTCGGCGTTGGCCGCTTCGCCCACCGAGGTCACCGGGGCCAAGTTGGCTTGCGCGTCATGGGCGATCCCTAGCAGGCGCGGCAGACCGCAGGGCGAAGTCACTCGCTGCTCCACGAGGTCGCGAAAGTCGCTGCCGCTCACGCGTTCGAGTACCTCGGCCAGTACCCAGTGAGCCGAGGTAGCGTGGTAGTCGAAGGCCGAACCCGGTTGCCACTCAAGGCGCCAGCGCGCGAAGTTCTCGAGCCGTCCCTCGCGCGTGCTCCAGAGGGGCGGGCCCATGGGTGCGCTGGGAAACCCCGAGGTGTGCAGCATTACCTGTTCCAGGGTTACCTCGTCTTTGCCGTTGCTGCCGAACTCGGGGATCCACTCGACCACCGGCCTGGCGACGTCGAGCAGCCCGTCGCCAATCAGCGCCCAGGCGGCGGCCGCGAGCAGTGGCTTGCTGGACGAAAAAATACAGAAACGCGTGTCGTCGTCGGCGTCGCCAAGCGTCAGCGATTCTACGATCTCGCCCTCGTAGCCCACCGCCAACTGGCAGGACGGCAGCAGGCCCTGGTCGATTTCGCGCCGCGCGCGGTCGACGAGCGCCGCCAGTTTCTGATTGTCCAAGCTCATCTTGTTCCGGAAGGGGAAGACCTAGCTTTTGCAGGTTTGCGACGTGTTCTCAAAGGCCAAAAACCGGGGGTCTGGCCGTTGCCCGCGAGGGCGTGTATTCTCTCGCGACCGTCATGGACGCCGCCCCCGAGATAGATTCTTCCCCGGACGCCGGGCCGTCGCAGCTGCCAGCGAACGGGCTCGTGGCATTCGTCAAGCGCGACTGCCCTACCTGCGAGCTTGTCGGGCCCGTGCTGGCCGAGCTGGCCGCTGCCGCGAAAACAGCCGCCAGCCCACTTTCGGTATACAGCCAGGACGATCCGTCGTTTCCCGAGGGCCTGCACCCGCGCGACGACCGCGAGCTGGCGGCCTCCTGGCGCAACAAGATAGAAACCGTGCCCACGCTGCTGCGCCTGGTCGATGGCCGTGAAACCGGCCGCGTGGTGGGCTGGCACCGCGCAGAGTGGCAAGAGTTGACCGGTGTTGACCCGCTGGGAGCCGACCTGCCCGATAGCCGACCCGGTTGCGGCTCGCTGTCGGTCGATCCCGCGCGCGAGTCGCAACTCAGGGCGCGTTTTGAAAGCGGCCGCCTGTCGGCACGACGAATTCAACTCGCCGAACTCGAAGACGAGTTTGAGCTGGCCCACGAGCGCGGTTGGAGCGACGGTCTTCCCGTCGTGCCGCCTACCGAGCGACGCGTGCTCGACATGCTCGAAGGTACTGAACGCGACCCCGCCGAGATCGTGGCCACGGTGCCGCCAGACCTCGTTGACTGCACGGTAGAAAAAGTAGCCATCAACGCCGTCATGGCAGGCTGCCGACCCGAGTACCTGCCGGTAGTGCTGGCCGCCGTTGAAGCCGTGTGCAGCGACGAGTTCAACATGCACGGTGTGCTGGCCACGACCATGGGCGTTGGCCCTGTCTTGATCGTCAACGGCCCGCTGCGCCGCCGCATCAACATGAACTCCGGCGTCAACGTGCTCGGCCAGGGCAACCGCGCCAACGCGACCATCGGCCGCGCCCTGCAACTGGTCATCCGCAACGTGGGCGGCGGCCGCCCCGACGGAGTAGACCGAGCGACCTACGGCAACCCCGGCAAGCTGGGGCTGTGTTTTGCCGAGGGCGAAGAAGACTCGCCGTGGCAGTCGTTGGCCGTTGACCGTGGCTTCGACCCCTCGGCCAATACCGTCACCGTGTTTACCGGCGAGGCGCCGCGCACGGTGGTCGACCAGCTGTCGCGCGAGCCCGAGTCGCTGGCGCGCTCGCTGGCCGCCGGCCTCATGGGCGTGCTGCATCCCAAGCTGGGTTTTTTCATAGATGCCATGCTGGTCATCGGCCCTGAGCACGCGCGCGTGTTTGCCGACGCGGGTTGGGGCAAGCAGCAACTCATTGACCGCCTGCACGAGCTGACTACCGTGCCGGCCAGCGAAATGACCCGCGGCACGGGTGGCATTGAAGAGGGGCTACCGCTGCCCGCCGAAATGGCCGACCAGCCCGTGGGCAAGTTCGTGCCGGGTGCGCTGCACCTGGTTTTTGCCGGCGGCGGGGCGGGGCTTTTCTCGGTCGTCATCGGCGGCTGGCTCAACGGCGACGCGGGCAGCCGCATGACCACGAGGGAGATCGGCAGATGAACGAAGAACAAGCAGCCACGCGAACCTTACTCGACCCGGGCAACGAGCGCGTCCCGGGGCAGCGACCGGCCGCGCCCAGGCTCGGTGGCATTGAGGGGCGGACGGTCGGCCTGCTCGATATTTCCAAGCCCCGCGGCGACGTTTTTCTCAACACCCTCGAGGCGTTGCTCACGAAGCGCGGCGCGCGCGTGCTGCGCTACGCCAAGCCCACCTTCACCAAGCCGGCGCCGGTGGACCTGAGGCAGAAGATCGCCGTGGAGTGCGAGGCCGTCGTGGAGGCCCTGGCCGATTGAGGCAGCTGCACGACGTGCAGTGTGCACGACATCGCAGATCTTGAATCACGCGGCATCCCGGGCGTATACGTGGCGACGGTGGCGTTTGAGCAGGCCGGTCATGGGCAGGCCGCGGCGCTGGGCGCGACCGAGGCCGGCGTGTTCGTGGCCCACCCGGTGCAGGACCGCAGCGACGAAGAAATGAAAGAGATGGCCAGGCTCGCAGTCGATGGCCTGCTGGAGAGAATAACAGGATGACAACAACGGCGCCTTACACGTTGATAGACCCGCTTCTCAGTGACTCGGAGGCCGCCGAGCTGCTCGAGCTGTTCGAGCGCTTCGGCAGCTACGGCATGTATTCCGAGGAAGGCCTGAACGAAGGCATTGGCGAGGGCCTGCCGCAGCGGTTCGACGCGGCCTACAATTTCATAAACACCGGCGGCCGCTTCGGGCAGCACGAGGACCTCGAGGTGCTGGTGGCCCGCACAAACTACTTCCGTGAAACCTACAGCTACGGAGACGATGTCGCCGCACCGGGCATAGAGGTGATGCGCGATCACCCTGGCCTGGCCCAGGCCGCGCGCAAACTGTACGGCCGCGACGTGATCGTGCCGGCCATAGTGTACGCCAACGTACTCGTGCCGGGGCAGGAGCTGGCCGTGCACACCGACGTGCCCGAGTTCCGCGGGGTCAGTCGCAAGAACACCTCCCAGTGGCTGCTGGTGGTAATGCACCACAGCGGCTTGTTCGAACAGTGGCGCATGCCAATCGCCACCGCCGTGGCCTGGTTCCAGCACGCCGAGGGTGGCGCCTTCGCGTTTTACCCCCGCGGCGCCGAGGGCGGCCCGAGCACCGTGCCGGCAGCGTTTAACACGGCAGTGGTCATCGACACCGATTCGGTATTTCACGGCGTGGACCGGGTGCGACAGGCCGCCGGCAACATGCCGCTGCTCAAGCCGGGCATGCGCATGACCAGCGACGGTCCGGGTACGGGTCGCTGGAGAGTGGTTCACGAGAATGACGAACTCGGTGCCTGGGATTTTAACGAACTACGCCTGTCCGTGTCGTGGAAGGCTTACTGCTTCAACGACCAGGCGGAGCGACAGACCTGGGCCGACGGCAGCGACGACCTGGGAGTAGATTTCATACTCGACCGCCTGCTGGACGACCTGCGTAGTCGCGGCCGCGTCAAGGGCGACCGCCCCGGGTCGAACCGCGAGCTGGCCGAGATGCTGGTGGACGAGTACATAAAGTTTCCGCCCGCCGAGCAGGCGGCGGCCTGAGCTGTCGCGCGAGGAGTGGCCCGATATGCCTGAACTGGAAGTAAAACACCTGCCCGCCGACTCGGCGCCCGAAGACATAGCCGCCCGCCTGGCCGAGGACGGCGCGGTGGTGCTCGACCGCCTGGTCGACGACGCCCTCATGGATCGCCTGGCCGAGGAGTTGCGCCCATCGATGGAGGCTACGCGCACGGGGCCCGACGAGTTCTCGGGCCACAGCACGCGCCGCACCGGTGCGCTCATCGCCCGCTCCGAGACCGCACGCGAGCTGGTGATGAACGAGAAAATCCTGGCAACAGTGGGCAAGGTGCTCGGTCACGCCAGCAACTTCCAGCTTCACCTGACGCAGATCATCGCCATCGGTCCGGGTGGCGAGGCGCAGCCCGTCCACCGCGACCAGTGGGCCTTCGACTTCTTTCCCTTTCCCGACGGTTACGAGGTGCAGTGCAACACCATCTGGGCGATGACAGATTTTACCGAGGAGAACGGCGCCACCCGCGTGGTGCCGGGTAGCCATCGTGCTGGCGACGGATTGCGCTATTCGCAGGAGGACACTGTGTCGGCCACCATGCAACGCGGCTCGGTGTTGCTCTACACCGGCAGCGTCTACCACGGCGGTGGCGCCAACAAGTCCGACGCTACACGATGCGGGGTCAACATAACTTACAACCTGGCGTGGCTCAGGCAGGAGGAGAACCAGTACCTGTCGGTGCCGCCGGAGATAGCCCGCGAGCTGCCCGACGACCTGCTGAGGTTGATGGGCTATTCACGCGGTGCCTACGCGCTGGGCTACGTCGGTGACCTGAAGGATCCGCTCAAGGTACTGCGCGGCGAAGAGACCACGGTCGAAAGCACCGGCCTGGGCACCTACGAGAAGGCCATGGAGCGAGCCGAGCAACTGCGCGCCCAGCTAGCAGACAGCGGCGACTGAGCGGGCGACCGGGCCTGCCTATGAAAGTCGGCATAGCGGTAATCGAGGGCTACAGCTTCACCGATCATCCGGTCGAGCTGGGCACCGCGGGACTGGCCGAGGCCGCGCAGAGGGCCGAGCAGCTCGGCTTCGACCTACTCATATCGCCGGAGACCGCCGGCCACGATCCGTTCTTTCCGCTGGTGCTGGCCGCCGAGCACACCAGCCGCATTGAGTTGGCCACCGGTGTTGCGGTTTCGTTTCCGCGCGCACCCATGGTGGTGGCCCAGTCGGCCTGGGACCTGCAGCGTTTTTCGGGCGGGCGCTTTACCCTCGGACTGGGCACGCAGGTGAAGGGCCACAACGAGCGGCGCTACGGCGTGCCGTGGACCGGTGCGCCCGGCCCGCGCATGCGCGAGTACCTCGACTGCCTGCGCGCTATTTTTTACACCTTTCAGCACCCCGATGACCCGCGTTACTTCGAGGGCGAGCATTATCGTTTTACCCTGGCCGCCGAGGTGTTCATGGCCGCGCCACTCGAGCACCCGCGTATCCCCTTGCAGATAGCGGCGGTCAACCGCTACATGCTTGGCCTGGCCGGCGAAGTCTGCGACTCGGTGTTTGTGCATCCCTGTTGCACGCCGCGCTACCTGCGCGAAGTTGTGCTGCCCACGGTGGCCGAAGGCGCGCAACGCGCCGGTCGTAGCGCAGGCGAAGTGGCGGTGGTGGGCGCGCCCATCGTGGTGACGGCCGACAACGAAGAGGACATGGCCCGCGAGCGCGTGCTGCTCAAGCGGCGCGTGGCGTTCTACGGCTCAACGCGCTCCTACCACCGCGTGTTCGAGGTCGAGGGAGTACTCGATCTCGCCGAGCAACTGCACGAGATGTCGCGTGAGAAACGCTGGCGCGAAATGGAAGAGCTTGTGCCCGACGACGTGGCCGATCTCTTCGGCTGCATATCGCCGCCCGACGCCGGCGCCGACGACCTCGCCGAGCAGCTTACGGCGAGCTGGGGCGGCCTGCTCGACACGCTCAACCTGCCCAGCGACTTCCCCCTGGCCGGCGCCAAGGCCGAGCAGCGCGCAGCCGATCTGCTGACGGCCCTGCACGCGGCGCGCTGAGGGCGGGTATGGCGGACCCGACTGGCGTTCGCCTGTACACCTTGCTACTAGAACGCTACTGGAACACGTTCTACCCGTCGGTCGGCAGGGCAAACAGGGGGAGCAAAGCGGTGGCAGACGACAGCTATAAGTACCAGGCCCAGGGCGGTGTCGGCGTCATCACGCTCAACCGGCCGAAAAAACTCAACCCCATCGACTGGGATCTGAGCGAAGCCCTTTGCGGGCTGTTCCGCCGACTGCGCGAGGACGACGACATCCGCGCCATCGTTCTCACCGGCGCCGGCCGCGGTTTTTCGGCAGGCGGCGACGCCGAGTGGCTCAGCGGCAAGGCCGAGCGAGTTATACCCGGCATCTCACCGCGCGAGCGCGAGCAGGACATGCCGCGCTACCAGCGCAAGACTCCGGTTGGCCCTATAGGCGAGGTTGTTCGCTGGATTTTTGATGTCGACAAGCCGGTTATCGCGGCCCTGCACGGCCCGGTGATGGGCGCCGGCCTGGCCTTCGCGCTGGCCTGCGACCGCCGCTTTGCCGACCCCAGCACCCAGATGTGCGCGGCCATGGTGCGGCTTGGTTTTGCCCCCGACTGCGGCGTGTCGTGGCTGCTGCCGCGAGTGACCAGCCTGTCGACTTCGCTGCGCATGGTCACCACCGGCGACATCCTGCTCGCCGACGAGTGCAAGGCCGAGGGGCTCATCGACGAGCTGGTAGAGGAGGGCGGCGCGCTCGAAGCCGCCACCGCCTACGCCGCGAGGTACGCCCAGGCGCCGGCCGTGGGCGTTGAGCTGGCCCGCCGTTTTGTGCACCGATCACTGACGGCGCGCCTCGACGAGATGATAGAGTACGAGGCCGCGCACGCGGTGTTGTCGGCGCACACGCACGACGCGCCCGAGGGCACCTCGGCTTTTGTTGAAAAACGCAAGCCGGGTTTTAAAGGACACTGACGCGGAAGACACCAAGGTAAAGGAGAACAAACGACTATGGCTGAACTCAAGGCTGGGACCCGCTTGCAGAGCGCGGTCTGTGACAGCGAGGTGATGGTGATCTCGGCACCGGCGGGTGACGCCGACCTCGGTTGTGGTGGCTCGTCAATGATCGCGATGGACGCCGACAAGTCGGGCGACGCTCCCGACGCGGCGCAGTCCGACGGTACGCAGCTGGGCAAGCGCTACGTCAACGAGGCTGGCGACCTGGAGCTGCTCTGCACCAAGCCGGGCGCGGGTTCGTTGTCGTTGGCTGCCGAGACCCTGGTGCTCAAAGAAGCCAAGCCGCTGCCGAGCTCTGACTGAAGGCTGCCGCGTTTCGCGCGGCGGGACTGTATCAAGATGAACATCACTATGCTGCTGGAAATGGCCTCGTCGGGCTTTGCCGACCGCGTGGCGGTGCAGGAGGGCGACAGTTCGTTGACCTACGCGCAGTTGTTCGCGGCTGCCGGTTCGGCTGCGCGCCGCTTGCGCGAAAGCGGCGCTGAGCACCTGGCGTTGCTCGACAGCAGCAGCCCGGCGGTGGCGGTGGCCCTGTTCGCATCGGCATGGGCGGGAGTGCCCTACGTTCCTCTCAACTATCGCCTGACGGGAGACGAACTCGACGCCCTGCTCGAGCGCGTTACGCCCACCATGCTCGTGACCGACGCCGAGCGCGCGGCCGATCTTGCCGGGCGCGAAGGCATCACGGCGATCAGCAGCGCCGACTTTCTCGAGCAGTCGGCTTCGGGCGAGCCCTTGGCCGAGCCCTGGGCAATGGACGGCGACGACATCGCCATTCTTCTTTTTACCAGCGGCACCACCGGCGCTCCCAAGGCCGCCGTGCTCAGGCATCGCCATCTTGTCAGTTACATCTTCAGCTCGGTTGAGTTCGGCGGCGCGGCCGACAGCGACGCCGCGCTGGTGAGCGTGCCGCCCTACCACATAGCCGGGGTGGCCTCTCTGCTGAGCTCGGTCTACTCGGCACGGCGGGTCGTGCAGCTGCCCGCCTTTTCGGCGGGCGAGTGGCTGCGGCTGGCCCGCGAGCAGCAGGTGACCAACGCTTTCGTGGTGCCGACGATGTTGTCGCGCATCGTCGAGGAGCTCGAGAACAACGGCGCCAGCGACTCCGGCCTGCCCGCGCTGGCTGCGTTGAGCTACGGCGG
>DUBO01000029.1:0-502 GCA_012960245.1 Candidatus Binatota bacterium
GCAGGCGTCAGACCCTATACGTCGTCTTGCGACTTCGCAGAGTCCTGTGTTTTTGGTAAACAGTCGCTACCCCCTGGTCTCTGCAACCGCCTTCGGCTCCGGGCGCAAGGCCCATCACCTGATGGCGGCACACCTTCTCCCTAAGTTACGGTGTCAATTTGCCGAGTTCCTTAACCAGAGTTCTCTCAAGCGCCTTGGTATTCTCTACCCGTCTACCTGTGTTGGTTTGCGGTACGGTTACCTGCTTGACTCCCTTAGAGGATTTTCTTGGAAGCATGGGATCAATCACTTCATGAAACCCCAAAAGGTTTCACTCGCCATCACGTCTCGGCGTTAACGGAAGGGCGGATTTGCCTACCCTTCCCGCCTACACGCTTGAACCGGGATATCCATCACCCGGATGATCTACCCTTCTCCGTCTCCCCGTCGCAGTTATGCGCGGTGCCGGAATATTGACCGGCTCCCCATCGACTACGCTCTTAAAGCCTCGCCTTAGGGACCG
>DUBO01000029.1:512-770 GCA_012960245.1 Candidatus Binatota bacterium
CAGGAATATTAACCTGATGTCCATCACCTACGCCTTTCGGCCTCGGCTTAGGCACCGACTAACCCTGGGCAGATTAGCTTTACCCAGGAAACCTTAGACTTACGGCGAAGAGGTTTCTCACCTCTTTTATCGCTACTCATGTCTGCATAAGCTCTTCCACAACCTCCACGCGTCCTTACGGTCACGCTTCTCAGGCGAGTGGAATGCTCTCCTACCACCAGGACACACCCGTAGGCGTGAACTGATCCGCGGCTTCGG
>DUBO01000029.1:938-3657 GCA_012960245.1 Candidatus Binatota bacterium
GCCGGCGGTCCGGGTTGTTTCCCTTTCGACCATGGACCTTAGCACCCATGGACTGACTCCCTGACTGTACTTGGCGGCATTCGGAGTTTGATTAGGTTTGGTACCCGGTGAAGGGCCCTAGCCCATTCAGTGCTCTACCTCCGCCAGTAATCATCAGAGGCTATACCTAAATATATTTCGGAGAGAACCAGCTATCACGGAATTTGATTGGCCTTTCACCCCTACCCACAACTCATCCGAAGAGTTTTCAACCTCTAACGGTTCGGGCCTCCATTCTGTGTTACCAGAACTTCACCCTGGCCATGGGTAGATCATCCCGCTTCGGGTCTACTCCCTGCAACTATTCGCCCAGTTAAGACTCGCTTTCGCTACGGCTACACCTCGCGGCTTAACCTTGCTACAGAGCGTAACTCGCAGACTCATTAAGCAAAAGGCACGCGGTCACACCGCGTTGGGCGAACCCAACACATGGTGCTCCCACTGCTTGTAAGCACACGGCTTCAGTTTCTATTTCACTCCCCTTGCCGGGGTTCTTTTCACCTTTCCCTCACGGTACTTGTTCACTATCGGTTACAGACTAGTATTTAGCCTTGGAAGATGGTCCTCCCAGATTCCCACGGGGTTTCACGTGCCCCGTGGTACTCGGGTACTCATTCCAGCAAGTCCAACCTATTTCGCTTACGGGGCTATCACCCTCTCTGGCCGTCCTTTCCAGGTTCATTCAACTATAGGTTAGTTTTGTAACTTGCCGGGCTACGCCCGGAATGAGCCCCACAACCCCGCCCCTGTTGCCAGGAACGGTTTGGGCTATTCCCGTTTCGCTCGCCGCTACTACGGGAATCTCTATTGATTTATATTCCTGGAGGTACTGAGATGTTTCACTTCCCTCCGTTTGCCTCCCACAGCTATGTATTCACTGAGGGATGCCACGGGATTAATCGTGGCGGGTTTCCCCATTCGGAAATCTCCGGATCAAAGTTTGTTCAGCAACTCCCCGAAGCTTATCGCAGCTTACTACGCCCTTCATCGCCTGTCTGTACCAAGGCATTCACCGTGTGCTCTTAGTAGCTTGATCTTCTATATTGGTGATCAACCGTTGTCTCGAAATGGTGGCGCCTCTTAAGGACGCATCACCTTCAAAATTACACTTTCTCGGCTATCTGTGTCTTTTGGATTGTCAAAGAACATCCCTCTCGACTGGCGAGAGAGCGAAACCGAATTGGTTGTGATGAGCGCGTAGAATCTACGCTCTCATCACAGCCAATCCCGAATCGGGAGACCTGGTAGGGGTAGCTGAATCACTGGTGGAGCTGATCGGGATCGAACCGACGACCTCAGGCTTGCAAAGCCCGCGCTCTCCCAGCTGAGCTACAGCCCCGGAGAATAATGGTGGGCCTAGGTAGATTTGAACTACCGACCTCACGCTTATCAGGCGTGCGCTCTAACCAACTGAGCTATAGGCCCTCTGCCGGTATGCGACACACGCCGACGCCCCTGTTGGCGCCGCCAGGTCTCTCAAAGCTGAACAGTAGCGAAACGGAATCGAAACGGTCGGGTCTTTCCACGACCCCACTCCGTGCGAACACGGAGTGCCTCACCTGGGATGCGCAACAAAACCCGCAGGTTCTGTCACGGATCTCCCTGTAAAGGAGGTGATCCAGCCGCTGCTTCCGCAACGGCTACCTTGTTACGACTTCACCCCAGTCACCGACCATACCATCGGCGGCTATCTCCCCCTAAGGGGTTGAAACACCGACTTCCGGTACAACCGACTTCCATGGTGTGACGGGCGGTGTGTACAAGGCCCGGGAACGTATTCACCGCGGCGTGCTGATCCGCGATTACTAGCGATTCCAGCTTCATGGAGTCGAGTTGCAGACTCCAATCCGAACTGAGGCCGGCTTTTTGAGATTGGCTCCCTTTCGCAAGGTCGCAACCCTTTGTACCGGCCATTGTAGCACGTGTGTAGCCCTGGGCATAAGGGCCATGCGGACTTGACGTCATCCCCGCCTTCCTCCGGCTTAACGCCGGCAGTCCCTCTAAAGTACCCAACTTAATGATGGCAACTAGAGGCAAGGGTTGCGCTCGTTGCGGGACTTAACCCAACATCTCACGACACGAGCTGACGACAGCCATGCAGCACCTGAAGCCGGCAGTCCCCGAAGGGAAAGCTCCATCTCTGGAGAGATCTACCGTTGTCTAGCCCAGGTAAGGTTCTTCGCGTTGCGTCGAATTAAACCACATGCTCCACCGCTTGTGCGGGCCCCCGTCAATTCCTTTGAGTTTTAGTCTTGCGACCGTACTCCCCAGGCGGGGTACTTAATGCGTTAGCTGCGGCAGCGCAGGGGTGAGACCCGCACCACCTAGTACCCATCGTTTACGGCGTGGACTACCAGGGTATCTAATCCTGTTTGCTCCCCACGCTTTCGCGTCTCAGCGTCAGTATTGGTCCAGGAAGCCGCCTTCGCCGCCGGTGTTCCTCCTGATATCTACGCATTTCACCGCTACACCAGGAATTCCGCTTCCCTCTCCCATACTCCAGTTGACCAGTTTCCAGCGCACTTCCGGGGGTAAGCCCCGGGCTTTCACACCAGACTTAATCAACCGCCTACACGCGCTTTACGCCCAGTAATTCCGAACAACGCTTGCACCCTCCGTATTACCGCGGCTGCTGGCACGGAGTTAGCCGGTGCTTCTTCTCTAGGTACCGTCATTGTGT
>DUBO01000029.1:3777-21772 GCA_012960245.1 Candidatus Binatota bacterium
CCCCACTGCTGCCTCCCGTAGGAGTCTGGGCCGTGTCTCAGTCCCAGTGTGGCTGATCATCCTCTCAGACCAGCTAACCATCACAGCCTTGGTGGGCCGTTACCCCACCAACAAGCTAATGGTGCGCAGGCCCATCCCATAGCGACAGCTTTCAAGAAGAGGCCGTCTTTGACCACTTCCACCGAAGTGGGCGTGGTCTTATTCGGTATTAGCCAGTCTTTCGACTGGTTATCCCGAACTTTGGGGCAGGTTACCTACGTGTTACTCACCCGTGCGCCGCTCTACTCGCTCCCCGAAGGGAACTTTCTCGCACGACTTGCATGTGTTAGGCACGCCGCCAGCGTTCGTTCTGAGCCAGGATCAAACTCTCCAGTTTAGTTGCAAGACACACCCGAAGGCGCGTCCTACGCTGGAAGTGACACACGAACCGAAGTTCGTTGCCACTATGTTTGGAATTGTCGTGGATCAGATCACGACCGTTTCGACCCGTGGAGACCCTAAGGTCTCCCGAGATCGCGGTCGCGATTCTCGTTCACTACTGTTCAGTTTTCAAAGACCTGCCCAATACCCATTCCGGGTGCCGAGCGCGCTCTGGTGAGCCAGAGGGTTATAGGCGTTCGATGGTTGTTAGTCAAATCGCGAAACCGCCCCGCGCCAGGTCTCACAGAGTTCGTAAATAAAAGCAGGCTATCTGTCGAATTTAACGAGTAAAACACGGCGCTTCCCGACCTGTACTAAAACCCTGCCTTGAGCCGCCACCGGGGCCATTTCGTCGGAGATCTTTTTTCCGTCCAACTTTACGGCCCCCTGCCGTACCAGGCGACGACCATCCGAAGCCGATTTAGCCAGCCCGCTGGCCTTCAGAAGATCGCAGATCCTGACCTCGCTACCACTCCCCTGCCAATCCCATTCTGGAATCTCACTGGGCAATTCGCCCCGCTGGTGCCGACGAGCAAACTCTTCCCCAGCTGAAAGTGCAGCTTCTTCCCCATGAAAGCGAGCCGTCAGCTCGGCGGCAAGCCGCTTTTTAGCCTCCATGGGCTCGTGCTTACCCTCGCTCAGCCCGACAACGAATTCCTGGTCAACGTCGCTCAACAGCTCGTAGTATCGCAGCATGAGCGTATCGGAGATCGACATGACCTTACCGTAGATCTCTACCGGCGGTTCCGTAATGCCGACGGTGTTATCCAACGACTTGCTCATCTTCTGCACACCGTCGGTGCCCTCGAGCAGCGGCATAGTCATCACGACCTGCGGCTCCTGGCCGTTGGCCCTCTGGAGTTCACGCCCCAGCAGCAGATTAAAAGTCTGGTCGGTACCACCAAGCTCTACGTCACTGCGCAGCTGCACAGAGTCCCAGGCCTGGATCAGTGGATAAAGAAACTCGTGCAGGCTGATGGACTGCTCGCCCTTGTAGCGTCGGCTGAAATCGTCCCGCTCGAGCATCCGTGCCACCGTCGTCGAAGCCGCGAGCTCGATAAGCCCCGCCGCCGTCATTGACTCCATCCACTCCCCGTTCCAACGCAGCTCGGTCAAGTCAGGATCCAGTATTCGAAAGGCCTGCTCCTTGTAAGTCTCCGCGTTAGCGGCGATCTGCTCGGGCGCAAGTGCCGGCCGGGTTTCGTTGCGTCCGCTCGGGTCACCAATGCGGGCAGTAAAATCTCCTACGAGAAAGACAACCTGATGTCCGAGCTGCTGAAACTGCCGCAGCTTCTGCATGAGCACGGTGTGGCCAAGGTGAAGATCTGCGGAGGTGGGGTCAAAGCCCGCCTTGACACGTAACGTATCGCCCCGCGTGAGTCGGCTTTTTAACTCGACCAGGTTGAGTACTTCGACAGACCCGCGGGTGAGTTCCGCCAATTGCTCGGTAACTTCACTGCTGCTTCTTTCCTTACTCATGTTCCTGCAACCAACACCTGCTGCTCGCTGACCAGCATTTCCATTCGCTTGTCGTGTGCTTCTACGGGCAACGCGGACACTACCTGGCAGCCGTAAGATATGCCCACCAGCAGGTCACGCTCACCGCGGCCCGCGAGCACACGATCATACCAGCCCCCTCCCCGCCCCAACCTGGAGAGGTTCCCGTCGAATGCCCTACCCGGAACCAGGATTGCGCTGTCGCCTTCCAACTCAGCTCCCGACGGGTTGGGCTCAAAAAAACCAGCTTCGCCGCGTACCAGTTCTTCGTTGTGCCTCCACTCCCGGAAACACGCGCGTGCTCCCTTTCCGGACGGGAGATAGATTCGCGTCCCACGCTCTCTGCGATAGTCCATAAACGGGCCGACATCCACCTCGTCGGCCAGGGCGAAATAGCCCACGACAGCACTGAAGTTGATCAGCTGTGCCAGCTCGCACAGCTGCCCGTTGATCAGCCTGTCGCTCTCCTGCCGCTGCACCAGCGGCAGGGAAGCTATCCGTCGCGCGACGGCTCGCCGAACTTCTACTTTAGTTGTCACCAGCCCTCGCGAATTCGGGCCAAAAAACCGGAACCCCCGCCCGGACCGTGCGGGCGAGTTACTCTAACCTGGTAGACCAGGGGGGTGCCAGGTCCACACACCGCTGAATCACCAGGGCTTTCGCCGCTGGCGACCGGTGAGCGGCTCGGCTCCCATTTTTTATAACATTGGTTCGAGCACCATCCCCCGTCACCTGAACGGCAGGGATTCCGGAAGCCTTTCAGCAGTTAAATACACAGCACGTTACTCTTTTCCACACAGGGCTTCGAGACGGTCGGCCAGCCGCGATAACCGCCGGTCGAGTTCCTCGCTACGGGCCTGGGCCTCGGCGACCTCGTCTGCGAGGTTTAAACTGGTCAGCAAGGCCAGTGTCAGGGTAGTCGCACCCTCCCGGGCAAGCGCCAGTTCATTAAGCCGCCCCTCTACCTTTTCAACCAGTGAATCGAGGTACTCGCGCCCTTGCGTTCCCTTCAAAGTCAGGGTCTGGCCACCCAATTGCACCGAGTGCCCGGCATCTGGCGTAAGGCTCACTGCGGATATCCCGTTGTCTCGATGTCAAGATCACCCAGCTCGGCGATAGCCTTCTCAAGCACGCGGCCGGTTTCGCGCCGCTCACCCTCGAGTCGCTGCAGGTTACGCCCCGCCTCGTCGAGTTCGCGCCCCGACCTGACGAGAGCAGCGGAGAGCGATTCGCTTCGCTGCTGCCCCTTGGCCCATCGTTCTTCCATGCGAGTCACGATCGCCTCTAGCCTGTCTATGCTGTTGATCATCGAGATGTCAGCTCCCGGCTCAATTCTGTACAGCCGCGATCAGTGTAGGGCCGCGCCAAGCCGACTGTCAAGGGCCAGCAGCGCCATCAGGCCGCTAGATCGACAGACACAATCTTGGATATTCCCGGCTCGTTCATGGTTACCCCGTACAGCATTCCACAGGAGTCCATGGTCTTCTTGTTGTGGGTGATCAGGAGAAACTGCGACTTGTCGCTCATGTCAGCCACCATGCGGGCAAATCGACCGATGTTCGCATCGTCAAGCGGTGCGTCCACTTCATCAAGGATACAGAAGGGGCTGGGTTTGTGGAGAAAGATAGAAAAGATCAGGCTTACAGCGGTAAGCGCTTTTTCTCCGCCCGAAAGCAGGGCCAGGGTACCGGCCCTTTTGCCTGGCGGCTGGACAGATATCTCTACGCCACTCTCAAGAATATTGTTCTCGTCGCAAAGTGACAGGGAAGCCTTTCCACCTTGGAACATGCGAGGAAAAGTCTCCTGGAAGATGCTGTTAACCGTCTCAAAGGTCTCTTTAAAGCGATCGCGCGACATACGGTTGAGCCGGCTGATAGTGCCCTTGAGGTCCTCTATGGATTTTTCGAGGTCGTCACGTTGCCCACCCAGTTCCACAAAACGGGCTTCTACTTCTTCGAGTTCGGTGACCGCACCAACGTTGACTGTACCCAGCCGGCGGATGCGATTTCGCACAGCGTCAAGCTCGGCTACCAGTTCGGTGTCCTGATCCGCCCCCGCCTGTTCAAGGTTCCCCCGGTCGGCCATCAATTCGCCTGCGGTGACACCCAGCCGCTCCTTGAGCTGGTCCTCTATGCTGCGAAACTCCAGATCGCACTCGCGTACCGCGAGGGTAGCGGTGCTTTTTCGCTCTCTGATCTCTTCGAGTTCCCGGCCCTTCTTGACGACATCTGTTTCGAGAGACGACAAACTATCAACGTATCCCTTTAGTTGGGCTTCCATTGATAACAGCTTACTTGAAACCGCATCCGCCGTAGCTTCGAGCTCTCCAAGGTCGAGTTCCGGACTGGCAAGACGCCCGCGGGCGAGACCTCGCTCCCTGCTATCGCGGCCCATGATTTCAGCCTTACCGCTGAGTCTCTCGCTAAGATCTGCCACCGCCGCGTCATTGGCCCGCAAGCGCTGTTCACAGCTGTCCCGGCTCACCCTAAACTCGGCCAACTGGATTTTAAGTTTTTCGAGCCCCGCCCCGCAGGAATCCCGCTCGGCCTTCATGGCCTGGCTTTTTTCCTTACCACCAGCGAGTTCTCCTTCGAGCCGAGTCCGAACAATCGCGGTCTGCTCGAGCTGCTGACGAGCCGCCACCAGTTCCTGTCGGTACTGCTGACGCTCCTGCAGAACAGCGCCCTTTTCACGACCAAGCACGCCCAGGCGCTCACGTGTTCGCGCCAGGTTCTGGTTTTTTAACTCAAGCTCGCCTTCACAGGCGACCTTCTCAAGCGTGGAGGCTCTAAGCGCCTCGTCGAGCCCGTCCAGCTCGCTTTCAACTTCCGATACTCTCGAGCGAGCCTCCTGGAATACTCGCGTAGCCTGCTCGCGCTCAACGCCGGAAGTGCCGCGTTCGACTTCCACGCTGCGCAGTTCGGCCTTGCGTTGAAGAAGAAAGGCGTTGTCGGCCTGAACATTACCGCCGGTTACCACCCCGCTACGGGACAAGGTTTCACCGTCGAGTGTAACGAATGTCGCGTGGTAGCCGTTCTGTTTCCACTGCGACGAGGCCTGATCCAGGGACTCGCAGACTACGACTCCCCGGGCCAGGCTGCCAATCACGCCCTCGAACCCCGGTCGAACCGACACATGAGAAGCCAGCAGGGAATAACCGGGGGGTGTCTGGCCGTTGATGGCCGAGTGCCGGGCCTCAAGGGGGATAAAGGAAGCCCTGCCACACTGCTTTTCTTTTACGTAGCCCGCGCCCCTCACGGCACCATCGGCGTCGCCCACAACGACGTACTGCAAAGCCTCCTGCATAACCGCTGCGACCGCCTGCTCGTAGCCTGACTCCACCTCCATAACGTCGGCGACGATGGCCCTGGCGTCGGCCCTTTCGACTCCGCCGTTCTGCATGAACTCCCTGACGGCGTCACCGTAACCGGCCAGTCCATCCTCCAGCTCAAGCAGGGAGTTGTAGCGGGATTCGACCGACGCGTACTGCTCGCGAGCCGAGTCCAGTCTTCGCGACGAGGCCCCCGCTCTTTCGGCTGCCGCCCTGAGCCTTTCGGTCGCACCACGCTTGTCGACCTCGGTCTGCTCAAGAGCTCTGGCCTCCCGGCCAAGCCGTGTTTCACAGTCCGTAACCTCGGCCAGCAGGCCACTGCTGACTATGGAAAGAGAGTCTTCTTCCTCAGCGCAGCGTTTCACGCGCACGCTGCAGTTCTCGATCTGCCGTTCCACCCCGCCGATCTCGTTCCGCGCCCCGGCTTCGGCCGCCAGGTTTTCAACCATTCGGGACTTTATGGCCTCTTCTGCCGCCACGGAGTCCCGCAGTTCGTCGTCCAGGTCCTGGAGCCGCTGTTGCCGCTGCCCGCGTTCGTCGTTAAGAGCAACGACCTGCTGCTCGAGATCGGACCGCTGCCCCACCAAACCCGACTGTTCCTGGGCACAGGCACGCAGGCGAGACTCCAGCGAGGCAGTCTCGGTGTGAGCTTCGGCGAGCTGGCGGACGAGGTCTTCGAGGCGAGACGATAGGTGCGCGCGTTCATCGCGCGCCCTGTTAAGAGCAGACTTCGCGTCGAACATCGAGGTTCGAACAGCGCCGGTTTCTCCCTCGATGAGGTCTTTGCGTGTTCTCTGTTCGTCTCGCTCCCCTTCCTGAACTGAAATGAGTTCACGGATCGAGCTCTCCGCGCTGCCAGCCTCCGAGAGTTCCTGCCGCGAAGCGACAAGCCTGACCTCCACCCTCGCAAGACGGCCGGCCGTCAATCGACGGTCTATCCCTTCTTCTTCGGCCTTGAGTTCCTTGAAACGAACGGCCCCCCGGGCCTGGCGCTTGAGCGAATTAACCTGTCTCTCGATCTCGTTGACAATGTCGCCAACGCGACCGAGGTTTTCCTTTGTCCTCTCGATGCGACGCTCGGCAGCCAATCTTCGACTGCGGTAGAGGGTCGTACCGGCCGCTTCCTCGATCAACAGTCGAAGTTCATCGGGCTTGGATTCAATAATACGCCCCACCCGCCCCTGCTCGATGATGGAGTAAGCCTTACTTCCCACGCCGGTACCCAGAAACATGTCGGTGATATCGCGCAGCCGGCACTTCGCGCCGTTCAACAGGTACTCGGACTCGCCCGAACGAAACAGGCGCCTCGTGACCTGGATTTCGGCTGCATCACGCACCGCGGCTACAGCCTCGGCTACCAGCTCTTCCTGGTCTGCGTCAAGGTGAAAAGCCTCCTCGTTATCAAAGACGATCGTGACTTCCGCCGCCCCGAGCGAAGCGTGGTTGTCGTTTCCGGCAAAGATCACGTCTTCCATCGACTGCCCGCGCAGGTGGCGAGCGCTCTGTTCGCCCAGGACCCAGCGGATAGCATCGACGATGTTCGACTTTCCACAACCGTTCGGCCCCACGATACCGGTAACGCCGGACGGAAAGTCCAACACTGTACGGTTCATACAGGATTTAAAGCCGTTGAGCTCCAGTCGCTTTATTCTCACCTGAGCACCCCTGGTTAAATTACCCGCCGCAATCGACGAGCAGTCTTCTAGACTACTGGGTACGACAGCCTTTTTCTAGGTTCCTAGGCGAAAAAAACGCTTATTTAGCAGCCTGCCGTCGTTGCGAACAACAGCAAATATGATAGCTTCGACCCACAGGCACCGCCTCACCGAGGTGCCCAGTTTTGTCCTGGCTGCCTGGCCAGCCCATGGTTCCCACTTTTGCGCAAACAGATCATCGTCAATATCAACCCTAACGAGATCAGGGTGGGCCTGCTCGAGAACGGGATTCTCGCAGAAGTCCACATCGAGCGCAGCAGCGAAGAAGTAGCCGCCGGCAACGTATACAAGGGCCGCGTCTCCCGCGTCCTACCCGGCATGCAGGCCGCGTTCATCGAGCTGGGCCTGGAGAAAGCCGCCTTCCTCCACACCTCCGACATCACGCCCGAGCAAGCGGCTGATGGAGATCTCGATCTTGAATCGGACAGCTCCCCCCAACGCCAGCGGCGAGACTACGGACCCATAGAAAAGAAGATCAAGAAAGGAGACGAGCTCATCGTCCAGATCTCCAAGGAACCGATGGGGACCAAGGGCGCCCGAATCACCTCGTACTTGTCGCTTCCCGGTCGCTACGCCGTTTACCTTCCGGGGTCACCACAGGTGGGTGTCTCCAAACGAATTGGCAACGACAAGGAAAGGCGCAAGCTGCGTGACGCGGTCAACGAGGTCAGACCCGCCGATGCCGGTGTCATCGTGCGCACCTCGGCCCAGGCCATACGGCCGGGCGACGTAGCGAAGGACGTCAAACGACTCGCGGGCCAGTGGGACGAGATAAAACGAAAAGCCGCTAAAACCCGAGCCCCGGCCCTGCTGCACAGCGACCTCGACCTGGTGCTCCGTTGCGTGCGCGACATGCTGTCGAATGAGATCGACGAAATCGCTGTCGACTCCGAACCCGAATCCCGACGCATCCAGGAATTCGTGAGCTCTTTCATGCCTGACCTCGCCGCGCGCGTCGAGTATTTTGACCAGCTGGTTCCCATCTTTGACCACTACGGCGTGGAAGGGCAGATCAGCAGGGCCACCGAGGCCAAGGTGTGGCTCAAGTCGGGAGGCTACCTGGTCATCGACCAAGGCGAAGCCCTGACCATGGTCGACGTCAACACCGGAAAGTTTGTCGGCCGTAAAAGCCAGGAAGAAACAGTGCTCCTCACCAACCTTGAGGCAGCATCGGCGGTGGTCGACCAACTAAGGCTTCGCAATATCGGCGGCATCATCATCATCGACTTCATCGACATGGAGCAGGCTGACAGCAGGCGGCAGGTTTCTGAACGCCTGGAGAAATCGCTCTCTCGAGACAAGGCACGCACTAGCATACTGAGAATCTCTGAACTCGGGCTGGTTCAGATGACCCGCAAGAGAACCCGTGAAAACCTCGAGCGGCTACTCTCTGCCCCCTGCCCATACTGCGACGGTCGTGGGCGCATCAAATCGATCCCAACGATGGCCCACGAGATCATACGGCAGATCCAGAAGAACGCGGCTACCGGGGGCACCCCCCAGGACCGCATTACCGTGAGGGCCAGCCGCGAGGTGATCTCCTATCTCTACAACGAGGAAGAAGAGGCTATCCGTATGCTGCAACGTAAACTGGATCGAAGGGTAACGCTCAAGGTGGCCGAAAAATACCACCAGGAGCAGTTCAACATCGTAGCGACCAGCTGATGCAGGGCCCTAAAGCCGCCGCCCTCGCCCTCTTCCTCGGACTGTCCACTCTCGCCGCCACTCCCGCGGCCTCGGGGACCATCGCCTTTCAGATCAACAGTACTGTCGACTACGGTGACAAGGTCGAGCTGCAGCTCACGATAAAAAACACGGGAGACGAGACGGCTTTCGCTGTCAGGCCGACCGCCGTGTTCATGGGCGCGAGCGGCAAAGCGCAGGACTCCAGAAACATCGGCGTCGACAAGGACGAGCGCTGGGACATTCTCTTGCAGGACAAGACGCCGGCAAGGGGTTCTTTCGTGGTGCTGGTGAAAATCGCATACGAGGATTCAAACGGCTACCCATTCGAAGTGCTCTCCCTCGCGCCGTTCTCTAACGCGGATAGTAAAAACCGCAGGGTGAGCGGAAGCCTGCAACGCGTCCTGCTCGATGACAAGGAATGGCACGACGCGACCCTCACTGTCGTTTACCCCTCCGAGCACAATTCTGACTCAACAGTGAGGATCGCCTTACCTTCGACGATACAAGGCAAAAACCTCGTGCGCGAAGTAGAAGCAGCCTCCGGACGCGTTGTCAGGCTGGGCTTCCAGCTTCGCAATGACACGATCCTGCCCGGCAGCAACGTTCCCATATACGCCACCGTGGAGTCAGTGGTCAACGGCTTTGCCCAGACCGACGTCATCCGCGGGGCGATCTCGGTACCCGTAGCAAGTGCGGCGAGCCTGGAGCTGCCCGGCCTCGCTGAGCTGGCCGCCTTAGCCCTGCTGATTTTCATCGCCCTTCAACTCGTCACGGGCAAGTCGGCCTGGGGCCAGGCAGCGGGACGACAAAAGGACGCGATGGACAACCCGGTGTCAGCGATCCTGCTGCTGGCGTTGCCAGTGGGGTGGTTACTCTGGCTCTACCCATGGCAGCACCTGCTTGCCCCCACCACCGTAGCCGGTGGCGACATGGCCTCCCTGTACTATCCGACCCTCCTACTGCGCGACGAGATCCTCTCGCGCTGGAGGGTTACCGGCTGGACGGCTGGCAACTACGCTGGTTTTCCTGTTTTTCATTTTTACTCGACTGCCCCTTTCGTGGCTATCGCCATGCTCGGCAAATTGCTCCCCATGCAGCAGGTCTTCAAGGTGTTCACCCTGCTCGGGCCCACCTTGCTGCCGATATCGGCCTTCTACCTGTTCAGGACCATGGGCTACGGCCTGGTCGGGCGTACGGCGGCCGCGGCCTCGGTGCTTCCATTCCTTGTGCAGCAGGGCAACTCGATGTGGGGAGGCAACATCCCCAGTGTCCTCGCCGGCGAGTTCTGTCACGCCCTGGGTCTGTCGTTGTCGTTCATTTTTCTCGGCACTCTCAACAGGGTGCGCGACGGCCGCCTGCCATGGACCGTTCCTTGCGCGTTGCTGGCGGTCATCGGGCTGACCCACACCTTCGCGTTCCTCCCCTGCCTCTGGTTCGCGTTCTACTTTGCTTGGCCTCGCAAGGACCCCGCTGCGTGGCTGTCCGCCGTCCTGGCTCCACTGGCGATAGCGTTTCTCCTCCTCTGTTTCTGGGGCCTGCCATTGCCGGGAAGACTCGTGTTCACCTCGGAGTGGAGCATGATCTGGAACATCAAGCACTGGAATGAGGTGATCGCTCCACCGCTCTGGCCAGCCACCATACTGGCCCTTGTCGACGTCGCCTTGATCGCCGTCTCTGCATTTCTCACATCCAGGGCGCCGGACGGCGACAACCGTTCATTGGGGAGTATCTTCAGGCCGCCCAGCATGCGACGCGAAGGCCTGCTCATACACGGCTTCGCGGGCGCAGTACTCCTCTATTTTCTTGTGCCTGCTATCGGCTTCCCCGACATACGCTTCATCCCACTCGGCCAGGTTTTTGTCGGCCTGCTCGCGGCTGACGGGCTCAGTCGATTGGCCCGCACGGTTGGTCACCGCGCGATACTGGCCTCGGTCATTGTACTGTCCACCCTGGCGTGGACGCAGACTAACGTAGGCTACATACCATCCTGGTTGGACTGGAATTACTCGGGCTACGAAGGAAAACCGACCTGGCCGCTGTTTAATCGAATCAACAAGCACGTCAAAGGGGATATCAACGATCCCCGGGTAATCTTTGAACACTCCGAAGTGCACAATCGTTTCGGCAGCTCGCGTGCGTTTGAAAACCTACCCCTGTTTTCCGGGCGTTCGACACTGGAAGGAGTTTTTCACCAGGCCTCGATCAACTCGCCCTACGTTTTCTACCTCCAGTCCGAAGCGAGCGAACGAGGGTCAGGGCCTTTCCCGCAATACACCTACAACAGGCTCAACCCCGACCTAGCCCTGCCGCACATGCGCATGTACAACGTCGACACCATCATCACGGTGTCAGACAAGGCACGCGCGGCCTATACCGAGCACCCCGAATTCACCTCCACTTTCCAGGAGGGGCAGTACGAGGTGTTTGCCGTCGGTGGAGGCAATACCGGTTACGTGACCGTACCCGGATTTTCACCGGTGCTGTACGACGGCCCCGAGTGGAAGCGGGCCTTCTACAGGTGGTTCCGGAGGGAGGAGTTGGTCGACGTTCCCCTGGTCCCCGCCGAGCTTCTCGACGAAGAGACCGCGAACGCTTTCGTACTGCGCACCGATTCAATCAGGCGAATTCCCCGTGAACCGATAGAAAAGAATTGCACGGTGAACAGCAAGCTCGAGCAATACGCGATCCATTTCACCACCGACTGTCCGGGCGAACCCCACGTGGTAAAAGTTTCTTATTTCCCACCTTGGGGAGCGACCGACGGCTCGCCGGTGATGCCGGTCAGCCCCGGCTTTATACTGGTCTACCCGAAGGGCGAGCAAGTCACCCTGGAGTACGGTAGCCGGCCCATTGACCTGCTGGGTGCCGGGGTCTCGCTGCTGGGCGTGCTGTTTCTACTCGTAGCGACAATCAGCACGCGGGCCAGGGAAGCAACCACCGGGGGACTGCTACGCGTTTTCCTCCCGCTCTACGACGCCGTGGCAAGCGCTGCCCGCCCCTTAACCGTAGCGGCCGTCGTCTTCGCGGTGCTGCTGGCCGGCTACACACGGATGAGCCTCACCCAGCCGGATCTCGGCTACGAGCTGGCACAATCGGCTTACAAGGCGCGGGACTTTGAGTCAGCCATTACCCACCTCTCGGACTGGGTCTCTGAGGACAAGGATACGTTTAAACAAGCTACCGCGTTATTCCAGCTGGGCGTCGCTCACTCCGAGCTCAAGCAACACGCGGCGGCAGTGCAAGTTCACGAACGGCTCCGCTTCGAGTATCCCAACGTGAACTACGGCCCAGGGGCGCTTTTTCACTTGGCGGACAATTACCGGGCGCTCGGACTCCAGGCCAAATCCGATGAAGCGGCCGCACTACTCAAACGCGACCATCAGAATACGACCTGGATCAAACGCCTGGAGAGCGCCCAGGCCGATTGGCAAAAAGAAGGGGCCAGCAGCAACGGCGAATAAGCCCCTGCTGGTCGGGCTCAAGGCTGAGGGTCCGAAACAAGCTGGCTGACCAGGACCTCTGCGCTCAAAGTTACGTAAGTCTCATCCTCGACAGCAGGCTCTATCTGGGCACTCGCCGCGACAGTCAAACTATCGCCCGCGGCCACATTCCTGGCACCGGGATCAAAACCCAGACGAGCCTGCAGGCAAGCGCGCAGCCACGGCGAGCCATCCGCCGACGGCCGACACTGTTCTCCCGGACAGTTTGTCCACAACAGCGGTGACGCCGCAGTGCCCCCGATGACCACCTGGCAGAACCTGCCCCCCATCGTCAGCAACTGGTTCGAAAGGCGCTTATCCACAACCCTCAAAGCCTCGTCGTTCAGAGACCGGGCCAAGCCCTCTTCATCGGTCGCTTCACCGTAAGCCTGCATCACGCTCTGCAACAGGAAATCTACCAGGACGACAAAGCGCGGACCCTCTACCGCCGGAATTGGTTCAGTTTCACTCTCGGCGGAGGCGGCGCTGACATCAACGAGGTGGCGAAAGAAAAAGTCGGTCGATGGAGGCTCCTTTTCCACCCAGGAAGGAGCGGGCCAGGGAACGTGAGGCGGCGAATCACCCGAATAGAGCGGTGTGAGGTAGTAGTAATCTTTCTCGATCCTGTACACCCGACAATGGCCCGCGCTGTCCCCGGATTGGCCTGCTTCCGGCCCGGCGGGGATCCAATCGGTCCAGTCGCCGGGCTCTAACAGCCGCGCCGCCGCTGTTAGCCTTTTGGGGTCGCCATCGTAGGGCCAGGGCCAATCCCCGCGCCTGATCTCCAGGTCCGAAAGCCGCGTCCCGGCGCTATCACCAAGGTAGGAGCTTCCTGCTTCAGGGCAACTCCCCCACCAGGATCCTTGCCCAGCCCAGCCCTGGTCGCAGGCCGCCAGGCCGACGCCGGGTTCGGCAAAGGCGATCGAGGGGGAGCCTCCCCCCACGACCTGGGCCAGCACGGAGAGCTCCTGGCTCGCCGAGAGCCGAGACACACTGGCCGAGTCAAGGCCGGGCAGCACGGCCAGAGAAACGGTCATGGCTCCGTCATCACGGATGTAGAGCAGTATCAGCCCACAGATGACGAAGGCCAGCGAGACCGCCCTGGTCGCAGTCTTCAGCACCGTCCGCTTATTCTCAACGCTGTGTGCAAACTAGACATCCTCAAGACCCGTACCTACACTGGAGCCTATACCGGGCCCGAAACGTGGTACAGCCCGAGACGTGGTAGAATCTGCGACCAAACATGCCGACATCAACACCACCTTCCGTCCGAACGCGCCCAAGCGACCCTCTTTTCTCAGTTGTCGTCCCGGTTTTCAACGAGGAAGCCTGCGTCGCAGAACTCGTCTCGCGAGTACGCGATGCTTTCGAGGGCCTACGCCTCGAACTGATCCTGGTGAACGACGGGTCCTCTGACCACACCCTGGAAATGTTGCAGAAGGAATCGGAGTCCTCTGCCGAAGTGCACTACCTGTCTTTCTCGCGCAACTTTGGTCATCAGCCTGCCCTCGCGGCCGGCATTGAACACGCCACGGGTGACGCCGTGATTTCACTTGATGGAGACCTCCAACACCCCCCCGAACTGATTCCGCAACTCATCGAGCACTGGAGAGAAGGTTACGACATTGTCTACACCGTGCGCGTGGCCAATGAAGGCCACCGCCTCAAAGAGTTCGTGTCACGGAGTTTCTACCAGTTGCTGCGACGGATAAGCGGCGTTGACATCTCGCCGGGCACCGCGGATTTCAGATTACTCGATCGCAGGGCCGCCGACGCGTTGAAATCCTGCGCCGAGCACTTCATTTTTATACGGGGCATGGTTCCGTGGCTGGGTTTCTCGAAGCTACCGGTGCCCTACGAAGCCCAGCCTCGCCACGGCGGCGAGACCAAGTATCTCACCGGCAGCATGATTCGTTTTGCCCTCGACGGGATCTTCGCGTTTTCCACCGTCCCCCTGCGCCTGATCTCCTTGCTGGGCGCACTGACGGTATGCCTTGGTTTCCTCTACGGCCTCTACACCCTGGGGGTGCGCCTGTTTACTTCCCAGGCCGAGGTGGGCTGGACCTCCCTGGTAGTAGTCATCCTCATTTTCAGCGGTGCGCAGATGCTCAGTATCGGCATCCTCAGCGAGTACGTCGGGCGTATCTACGAAGAGGTCAAAAGTCGTCCTCGTTACGTAATCGCCGAAGCCAGCCCGGCGATGGAAAATCACCCATGAGGCGGTTCCTGGCGCTGCTCGTGACCTGCCTGTTGTGCGCGGGATGCGGCGAGGGGACGCTCTGCTTCGGCTGCGGCCTCAACGACACTACCTCCACTACCACCACGACCAGCACCACCACGACCTCCCCCTAGGAAATCACCTCCACCGGCCGGGAACACCGGTACCGCGGGACTCAGCCTGCAAAGAGGCCTGAGATCGCAGGCCAGGTGTTCTGCAGCAGGATCACGCCCACGGCCACCGGCGCGAGGTATTTGATACAGAAATGGAAGAGCTCAAAGCCCCCCCCGCTGCCACCCGCCGCGTAGAATCTTCGCGCCGCCGCCCTGTCCAGACTCCACCCGACAAACAGTGCCGTGCACAATCCGCCCACAGGCAACAGCCAATTGCTGGCCAGGGCATCCACGTGGTCGAGGAAGCCATCGCTGAGAGCTGAGGGCAAGCCGAGGCAGAAGATAATCGCCCCGGCCCCCACCGAGGCCGTCACTCTTGGCAACTTGAACTCATCGACCAGGAAAGCAACGGCCACTTCGAGCAGGGAAACGGCCGAGGTAAGCGCCGCAAAGATCAACAGGAGAAAAAACAAACTGGCCAGGAATGCTGGCGCGGGCATCATGGCAAAGGCCTGCGGCAAGGTGATGAAAACCAAGCCAGGCCCGGCCGAAGGTTCGAGGTTAAAGGTGAACACCAGGGGAAAAATAACCAGGCCGGCCAGGATGGCCAACGCGGTATCGGCAACGGCGATCATGGCAACCGAGCCGGGCAGGCTTTCATCCTCAGCAAGATAGCTACCGTAGGTAATCATCGCCCCCATCCCGAGGCTTAACGAAAAAAAAGCCTGGCCCAGTGCCGCGAGGGCGCCCTGCCAGCCGAGTTCGGAGAAGCGGGGGCGCATGAAAAATTCCAGCCCCCTCTCGACCCCGTCCGAGGTCAGCGAGTAACCGAGCAGGACCAGCACTATGCCGAACAGCAGAGGCATCAGGATCTTGCCAGCGCGTTCTATGCCCTGTTCCACCCCCCTCGATACGATAAATATGGTTGCGAGCATGAACAGCCCCTGCCACAACACCTGCCTCGGGCCGTTCGCTGCCAGTTTTTCGAAAGCGCCACTCATCGAGCCTGATGTCGACGAGAACAGTTGACCGCTGACTGCCATCCAGGTGTAGTCGAGCGCCCAGCCAGCCACGACGCCGTAGTAAGACAGGATTACGAAACCGGCTATTACACCCAGCCAGCCCACTACCGGCCAGCCGGTCCCGGGGCTGAGCAGGCGCAGGGCTCCAACCGGATTCCTGCGCGTGGCTCGGCCAAGCAGGATTTCCGAATTGAGCAGAGGAATTCCTACCAGGACTACGGCGCCAAGGTAGACAAGCACGAATGCGGCGCCACCGTACTGCCCCGCGCGGTAGGGAAACATCCATATATTCCCCAGCCCGATGGCTGAGCCCGCCGCAGCCAGCACAAACCCGACGCGCCCCGACCAGTTGCCCCTTGCCGTTGAAGATTCCACCGAGACCTCCCCTGCTGCAGACGATGCGGCCCCTGTTCCAACGAGCGCCTTGGGCGTGGTCGGAATCGACGGGCCTGGTTAAAGTTTCGCCAGGTACTCAGAATACGCTACGAGGGCCACGAGCGCAGCAACTGCGCGAGAAGGGCCCGGGTAACAAACGCGGTGGCCAGCCGCGACCGATCGCGGACCGGCGTTTCCGTAATGACCATCGGTATACACCAGCTCAGTGGCTACCAGTACGGGCTTGCCGTGCTTGAGCGAGGCTTCCGCAGCCGCAGCCGCGTAGCGCTTGTCCTGGTTTTCGTGAAAGGCGACGATGCGCTCCAGTCCGTGCTCGGGATACCACGGCCCTGTTTTCATCGCCTCGGCCTGGGCCGATTGGACTCCGATTCCGAAGAAAAGAACCGAATCGATCGAATCTGAAGAACACAGCAGGTCAAGGACGACGGGCACAGTATCCCGGGTTTCACCGCCAGCGAGATCTACCGGATTACCCCTGCTCCATCGCGATGGCAGTAGCTTATCCAACTCGCCCTTCAGCTCGTCCGGCAGTTCGGCCAGTTCAAGCCCCTGGCGACTGCATTCATCGGCAGCGAGAACTCCACAGCCACCGACAGTAGTGACCACGGCCACCCTGTTTCCCGCGGGCAGGGGTTGAGTCGCAAAGGTCGCGGCCCATTCAAAAGCCTCTTCGACCGTGGAAGCCCGCTGCACGCCACGACTCGCACACACACCCTCGAACACGCGTTCGTCGCTCGCGAGTGCTCCCGTGTGACTCCTCGCAGCAGCTTGCCCCGCTGTGTCCCGGCCCCCCTTTAGAATAACCAGTGGCTTGGAGCGGCTGAAACGGGAAATAACCTCGGTAAACTTGCGACCGTCACGCACTCCTTCGAGGTAGGCGAGGCCTACCTTGCTGTCGTCGTCTTCGCTGTAGTAGGCAAGGTAGTCGGCGAGTTCGAGCTGAGCCGAATTACCGCAGGAAACCGCCTTGTTCACCCCCACGCCCGTTTGCACAGCGTAATTGAGAAACGCGGAGCACAGGTTGCCGCTCTGGCTGGCCACCGATATTCCGCCGGACGGCGGAAAGGGAGCCACTATCTGGGCGCACATATCTGCCCCCGTCGAAACGACGCCCTGGCCGTTGGGTCCCGCCAGCACCATGCCCAACTCGTCGGCCAGCTCCACCAGCTCACGCTCGAGCTCTTCGCCTTCTCGGCCCTCTTCTCCGTATCCAGCGCTGGCTACGAAAGCTGCCTTCACGCCGCGTGCCGCGCAGGAACGAAGCAAATCCAGGTTCACCTGCCTCGGCGTGCAGACCACGACCAGGTCGGCCTGGCCCTCGGGCACCTCTTCTACCGAGGCAAGGATACGATGCCCGAGAACCTCGCCACCGCTGCGTCCCAGCGGAAACACCCGGCCGCTGTAGCCATAACGAAGCAGGTTGTGCAGCGCAACGAAGCCGAATTTGCCTGGATGAGTCGAAACCCCCGCGACGATTACTCCCCGCGGGTTGAACAACGGATCGAGCTTGGGAGCACAGACAACAGCATTGTCGCCGCAGCCGACCGCACCCGAGGCTGTTGGTGCCGACATCTCGATAACGGCGTCCACCGCCACAGGGCAGCCTCCACAGACGATGAGCGGATTGATATCAACGCTCTTGATGTCGGGTCGATCAAGCGCCAGTTGCGACAGGCCAGCAAGCGTGGCCTCGAGCTTGTCCATTTGAAGCCCGGCCTCACCGCGCAGCTCGGCCCAGAAAGCCGGCTTTACCCCCAGTCGTTTCACCATGCGGTTGGCTGCCCCCGGTCGCAGAGGAACGGGTTCGCAAACGGCCTCGCCCACGGCTTCAACCAGGATACCGCCCAGGCCCAATAGCACGTTGGGGCCAAAACAGGGGTCGTTCACGAGTCCGACGATGAGCTCTCTCGAGCCCTTTACCATTTCGCAAAGCAGCAAGCCTACGCGAGGGCCAGCCTCCGCCTGCAATTCACTTACGGCCTGCCTGACAGCGGGTTCGTCGGTGAGGGCGAGCTTTACAAGACCACGTTCTGTTTTGTGCGCAAGGCCCTCTACTACTGCCTTCAGCGCCACGGGGTAGCCGATGTCGGCGGCCGCAGCTACGGCGCTGTCCGCGTC
>DUBO01000030.1 GCA_012960245.1 Candidatus Binatota bacterium
GGGGAACTACTAGAACACTATCGAACAACGATTCCTCAATTGTAAATCTTGTTCTCATCCAATTCGTGACCAAAATGTTCGACTGCGTTAGTTAGGACGCAACCTCGCCCCCTTCAATCACACCACGCACTCGCAGTAGGCGTTTTAATGCCCAATAATGCCACAAAGTAAAAAAATATTGAAGTTAGTTGCTGGACTAGAAGTCTTTAACGGCTATGAGTATTCAGAATATTTGGGGGAAGTAAAAGTAGCAAAAGTGTCTAATCATTTTGGACCGCTTTCCAAAATACCACCTAACCCCTTGAAAAGATTGGTGGGTGCACAAGGACTCGAACCTTGGACCCGCTGCTTAAAAGGCAGCTGCTCTACCACCTGAGCTAACGGCCCATTTACCCGGGAAAGCCAGCGAAGACTAGCAGCGCAGCGGCGTTTTGCAAGGCTGGCCTGCGCGCGCGGCCGGACGCAAACAGCTCAGGCGTCGGCCTGCTGCAGATAGAGCGTCTGCGTCGGGTATGCGAATTCGATGCCCTCGGCCTCGAAGGTCCTGAATAGGGCGAGGTTGATCTCGTGCTGCACGTCCATGTAATCAACGTACTCGCGACTGAGTACGTAGTAGACCACCTCGAAGAGCAACGCAGAATCCCCGTAGCTGGCAAAGTGCACCCGGTCTACGCGCGTAAGCCGGACCCCCTCAATTATTCTCCTGACCGTGGCCGGTATCTCTTCGAGCTTGGCGGCCGGCGTCTGGTAAGTCACCCCGAACTGGAACAACGCCCTGCGCTCCATAAGGCTCTTGTAGTTCTGTATCCTGCTGCCCACGAGATCAGAGTTGGCAAAGATGATCTGCTCGCCCGCGAGACTGCGAAGCCGGGTGGTCTTGATACCTATGCGTTCCACGTTGCCCCTGATGTCACCCACAACCACGTAGTCACCCACCTCGAAGGGCTTGTCGAGGACGATGGACAGTGAGTTGAATATATCGCCGAGTACGCTCTGCGTGGCCAGGGCCACGGCGATGCCACCTACCCCAACGCCGGCCAGCAAGGTGGACACGTCTATGCCGAGGTTGTCCATGACCAATAGGCCAACCGCCGACCACATCGCCAGCCTGGCCACGAAGCCCACCGCACCGAAAGCCGAACCTCGCTCGAGTTGCAGCTGCTGCCCACCGGCGTCTTCGCCACCTACCTGTTCGCCAACCCTGAATCGCGTGGCCAGCCAGTAGGCAATGAGCAGGTTTCCCCAGGTCAGCACCTGGGCCGCGACGGCCACCACCAGCAGTCCCCATGCCGCCCGGTCGACGGCTTCGGCAAGACTGACCAGCGTTGAGCCGATATACAACGCCAGCAGCAACAGCACCCAGCGGCGCGTGGCTACTATCAGTTCGACGGCTATGTCGTCGAGCGTTCCAGCGGTGCGCCCGGCCAGCGCCTTGAGCCTGCCGGCCAGCACGCGCTTGCCCAGCAGCAACGCCAACAACACTACCGCGGCCACCGCCGCGGCGGCTGCCCAGGCTGCCATGCTGTTTCCCAAAACGACAGTAGATACCCAGTCGTTCATAATCCCTCACTCGCCGTCGCCCTCCAGGGCGCAACGGACAGCTCCCTTTTGACAAGGAAACCGGCCGCGCTCAACCTTGGCCCTGCTTCGTGCCGGGCCGCCTGCCCGCCACGCGCATAAAGGAGAGCTATTTTGAACTACTGGCTGGCGAAATCTGAACCGAAAAAATACTCCTGGGAGGACTTCGTAAGCGAGGGCCGGGACTACTGGGACGGTGTGCGCAACTACCAGGCACGCAACAACCTGTCGGCCATGAAGATCGGTGACCGGGTGCTTTTTTACCACAGCGTGACCGGCAAGGAGGTAGTCGGAATCGCCGAAATAGTGAGAGAAGCCTACCAGGACCCCACCACCGACGACGAACGCTGGGTAGCCGTGGACATGGTACCGGTGGAAAAACTCACCCAACCCGTGACCCTGGCCGATATCAAGGCTGAGCCAACGCTGGCCGAGCTCGCGCTCGTGAAACAATCGCGACTGTCGGTGGTACCCCTGCTGGCAAGCGAGTACCGAAAAATACTCTCACTGGCAAAGCCTTGACCGGGCCCGGCTGGGAATCACGCCTGGCCAGGCTGGACCTCGGACCGAGTGACAACCCGAAAGCACTCACCCTCGAACTGTACGTGGTCGACTCTCTCGACAAGCACATCGACCGCCAGCGCTTGTTGAACGAGCGGGAGCTGCCCGACCCTCCTTACTGGGCCTTGCCCTGGATTGGCGCGCGGGCAATCGCTCGCCGCCTGCTGGCAAATCCGCCGGGAGACGGCGTCGAGGCACTCGACCTCGGCTGCGGGCTGGGGCTGGCTGGCGTGGCGGCAGGGCTCTGCGGCTGCAGCGTAACTTTTGCCGACTACGCTCCCGAGTGCTTCGCTTTCGTCGAAGCCAGCGCCCGCTATCACGGGCTGAAGAACTGGCAGCTGCGCGAACTCGATTTCTGTCACGATAGACTGCCCACGAGCTACGACCTCGTACTCGCCGCCGACGTTGTCTACGAGCCCGAGTCTTACCGGCCGCTGGCCGAATTTCTCGATGCCCAGACCGCACAGAACGGCACGATACTGCTCACCGAAACGCTGCGGGCCGATGCCAGCCTGTGCCTCGGCCACCTGCGCGAACTGGGTTTCGTGGACCAGCCCAGTGCCCAGTGGGTGCTGGAAGACGGCCGCCGCGAGCGCACCTGGCTGCACGAGCTCCGCCGCCGCTGAAGCGCCACGCTCAGTCCTCTACGGGCAAGACCTGGCGTATCAAGGGGCTCAGATCCGGCCCCTTGCGCAAGCTGTGTCCGCCGTCAACCGATACGGCCTGCCCCGTGATCCAGGACGACTCCCCGCTGAGCAGGAAAGTGACCAGCGAAGCTACGTCGGTGGGTTCGCCAACCCGTCGCAGGGGCATGAGCTGCAGGTACTCCTCGGTCGAAGTCTCGTCAGTGGTAATCGGCTCCACGAGCCCGGTGCGCACCAGGCCGGGCATAACGGCGTTTACCCTCACCCCGTGCTCGCCGAGATCATCGGCCGCGCAGCGGGTGAGCATGTTGACCGCCGCCTTCGAGACGCAGTAGGCGGTCATCCAGGGGTGGGTGAGCTCGGCCGCTATAGAGCTCACGTTGACGATACTGCCTCCCCCGCAAGCCTTCATCGCCCGGGCTTCCCATCGCAGGGAGCTGTAGACACCAGACAGGTTGGTCTTGAGCGTGGCTTCAAAATCCTCCACCGGGCTGTTGATCACGGTACCTGCCGCGCCCTGCCCCGCTGCATTCACCGCGCCATCGAGCCCGCCCATGATTTTGACCGCTCGATCAACGGTCGCCCTGACCTGGGCGTCGTCGCCCACATCACAACTGGCCCAGGCAGCCGCCGCTCCCAGCTCGGAGCAGGCCTGCTCGAGTACATCCTCGCGACGGCCGGCCAGGACTACCCGGCCGCCGGCCTTGACCACCGCTTCAGCGCAGCCCAGGCCGATACCGCTGCCTCCTCCCGTGATCAGCACCCGCCGGTCTTTCATATCAGCCATGCGTCTTTATCTACCTCCACTATCTATCGGCGAACTATCTCTCGGCGAACTATCTCTCGGCGGGCCGCCACCCGGCAGCCCCCTATCAACCGCCCTGTGCGAGTCGCGACAGCCCCCGTTTGCACCGTTGGGCCGTGCGCGCAAGAAAACCATATGCAGTCCAGCGCCGCTACCCAGCCCAGCAGCGGCCTGTTGACCACCTTGCTCAGGCACGACGCCGGCGACGAGGCCGAGGCCCGCGACCTCGCTGAAATAATCGAGTTCGTAAGAATCGAGCCACGCCCCTTTGCCAGGAACAGCGACGACAGCCCACCCGCCCGCCAGGGACACCTGACCGGCAGCGCCATCGTCGTTTCAGCCGACGGCGAAAAAGTCGTCCTGCTGCACCACGCGAAACTGGACCGCTGGTTGCAGCCCGGTGGACACGGTGAGCCCGGCGAGCGCCTCGGCGAACAAGTAGCCCTGCGCGAGGCACGCGAAGAAACCGGCATCAACGGGCTCAGCCTGCATCCCGACGCACCGCAGCCACTCGACGTGGACGTACACGACATCCCCGGACGTGCCGACGAAGAAGCCCACCGCCACCTCGACCTGAGGTACCTGCTCGTGGCGCCTGCCGGCGCTCGATTAAAAATAGACCCCCGCGAATCCCTGGCCGTGGAATGGTTTGCATGGGAGCAGCTGGGCGAGCTCGGTCTTGACCAGGGCCTGCTGCGCGCGCTTGCCAAGGCACGACTGGCCATCATAGACGCCGCCACAGCGTAGACCCGCGACCTCACTGGACAGAGTCCACCCCGCCCCGGCCTGGTTGGCCGTCACGCGCGCGGAGCTTTTGGACGAGGTCTTCATGGGCTGCCTGGCTGATGGTGTAACCGCGGGCAAACCATGCGGCCAACAAGAGGAAGATCCCGGGACCAACACCGGTGAGCAGGCGCACCGCCCACAAGGTTTGCGGTTGCTGCTGGCGGCCAGCCTCGAGACCGGCGAAGTCGAGCAGGCCCAGGGCCAGAAAAACTGCCAACGCGCCAGAGAGTTTACGCAGGAAGGTAAACACCCCGTTGTAAAGCCCCTCCCGCCTCTCGCCCGTCAACAGGTCGTCCTCGTCGACAACGTCACCGACCATGGACCAGGGCAGAAACTCGGTCGCGGCAAAACCAAAAGCCAATAAGGGCGCGTGCACGAACATCACCCACGCGGGCCAGTCGGGCTGCGCGAGAACCAGTAAAGATTGCACGAGCGCCCACCAAATCGCCGCCCAGGTGAACATAGACGCCTTGTTTCGTCGCCCGGCAATCTTGAGCAACAGGGGCATCGAGGCGACCACGGCGAGCAAAAATACCAACATGAACTGCTCAAAGCGCTCGGTCTGGCCGAGCCAGTAGGTGCAGTAGATCACCAGCATGGCCGAGCAGAGGTCAATCGCTACCCGGCCCGACAGGTAGAGCCCCACCAGTCGCCTGAAATTGGCGTGTCGGCCAAGGACCCTGAAGCCCTCCACCAGCCCCAGCTGCACCCTCCGGTTGCCGAACGACGGGCGCTCGAAACTAACCCGGTAGGCGGCGAACCATGGCAGCGTGAGCACCACCCCCAGCAACATCCCTGCGCGAGCAAAGCCCTCGCCACCGCCGCCGAAGACCTCGGCCAGTGGGCGCATTCCGACCGCGGCCATCACACCCACCATCCCGGCAGCGCTGCGATAGCCGTTGATCGAGTTGCGCTCGTGGTAGCCGGTGGCCATCTCGGCCTGAAGTGCCATGTAAGGTATGACCAGCACGGTAGACGAGGTGGTCATCAGGCAGTAGGCCAGCGTGTAGTAAGCAAAACGGCCAGCCTCAGGAATCTGCCCGGGGTCGGTCCACAGCAACGCGAAGCTAAGACCGAAAGGCAGCGCGCCGATAAGAAAATACGGCCGGCGACGGCCTGACTTCCACCTCGTGCCGTCCGAGATGCGGCCCATGAGGGGGTCGGTAAAGGCGTCGAGTCCGCGGCCGGCAAGCGGCACCAGGCCGGCAAGCAGCGGTCGGAGGCCGGCTACCTCAATGAGAAAATAAGAAGCGAACACCAAAGAGAGCGCGCCAAAAACGATGCTGGAGGCAAACTCGCCGGAGGCGTAGATCGCCTTGAGCCGGGCCGGCAACTTGCCGCCCTCGTATAAACCTCTCACCGCCAACCTCGTGATCCCTGCTGCCGCGCGACTGCACAGCGACTGCCGACTGTGTACGCAGCCACTGCTACAGTCAACGCCGCGCCTGGCAGGTGCGGCGCTTCAGAATTTGACAAAACCCCGCCGCCGTTGGACATGAGTGGCGGAGCAAGGCTCATGACCGACACCCGTTTCACCCGCGAAGACGTCGATTTTGTTTGCAGGGGACTGAGCTGCGCCGCATGGCTGTACCGACCCGTCGTGCCCGCCACCGATGGTCGACTTCCGCCGCTTATCGTCATGGCGCACGGCTTCGGTGCCTGGCGGAATTTCGGCCTACCCGCTTTCGCCGAACGTTTTGCCGCGGCCGGTATGGCTGTCATGCTTTTTGACTACCGCTGCTTCGGCGACAGCGAAGGTTCTCCGAGAAACTGGGTCAGCCACCGGCGCCACCTTCAGGATTGGAAAGCAGCGGTCGCCCACGCACGCTCGCTGCAGGGAGTAGACGCTGGACGCCTGGCGCTGTGGGGCTCCTCGTTCTCGGGCGGGCACGTGGTAGTCACCGCCGCGGGCGACCCCGACATCAAAGCCGTGGTCGCACAGGTGCCGCTGGCCGACGGACCCGCCGCCATGTCATCCACGCCAGCGGCCAAGGGGCTGAAGATGCTCGCCGCCGGCCTGCGCGATGCCGGCCGGATGCTCAGCCGCAGGCCAGCTTACACACTGCCCATAGTGGGTGATCCGGGCGAACTCGCAGTGCTCAATGGCGAGAACTGCAGCGACGGCTACCTCGACATCGTTCCGGCTGGAAGCAACTGGGACAACAGCTGTCCAGCGCGGGTCGTCTTCACCGCCGCGTTCTACCGGCCGATAAAAAGCGCGCCGCACGTGACCTGCCCCACCCTGCTTCTGGCCGCCCGTCACGACGAGCTCGTGCCTTACGAATCAGTCGAACGCGAGGCCCGCGCCCTGCCCCGGGGAGAACTGGTAACGCTGGACTGCGGTCACTTTGACCCTTACCTCGGCGAGACCTTCGAACGCACGGTCTCCATCGAAACAGAGTTTCTCGCCAGGCACCTGCAAGCCTGACAGCCGCGGCGCTTGAGCTTCAGTCAACGAGCCCGTGCACGCGAGCAAAAGGATCCCAATTGGGGTCACGATGCCATTCGTACTCGGTCAGCTCGGCCAGCAGTTTAGCTTGTTCCTCGCCGAACTCCCGGGCCACGACGGCCAACGCCATGTCTATGCCCGCTGATACGCCCGAGGCGGTAACGATATCGCCGTCGTCAACCCAGCGGGCCTGCTTGACCCACTTTACAGCCGGCGTGAATTCAGTGATCTCGTTGAATAGAGCCTTGTTGGTAGTCGCAGGCCGGCCGTCGAGCAGGCCCGTGGCCGCCAGCAGCATACTGCCGCTGCACACGGTCATGGTCACGCGCGTTTCGGCAACGCGTTTTCCAAGCCAATCGAGCAACGGCTGGTTGGAAATTTCTTCCCTGCTGCCAAAGCCACCGGGGATGAGGAGCAGGTCCAGGGGCGGGCAATCATCGAGTGCGTAGTCTGCCACCGCTTCGACGCCCTGGGCCGATTTCACAGGGCCGGCAGAAAGAGCCACGGTGCACAGCTCGAGCTGCGGGCAGTTGCCGAACATTTCCAGTGGCCCGAACAGGTCGAGCAGTTCGAAAACCGGGTACAGCAGCGAACCCAGCAGCAGCTTGCGGTCAGCGGGCACGCTTCGACTAATGCCTGCTGCCAGCTCCCAGAAGAAGCCTGATCAACCGTTCATGCCCGCCGCACTGGCGGAAGGATGGAGGCTTGCGGCCGCGCTTTCGCGTTCGTTCATGCGCGAATACCAGGCCGACAGTTTTTCAAGTGACGGGTCAAGTGGCTGGCCGACCGTGGCAAAGAAATCCACGAAGCCGAACAGCAACAGGTCGGCCATTGTCAGTTGATCACCGGCAACGAACGGCTTGTCTCCCATGAGACCCTCGAGCCACTGCAGGCCATCGACAGCGGTAGCCTTGAGGCCGTCCGCCGCCTCGGGAATACAGCGCATTCGCTCTTCAAACAGGGCCAGGCCCTCGGCAAAACGAAACCCGTTGGCCATTGGCTCGCAGATCTTCAGATCCAGCCGCCTGGTCCACATGCGCGTAGTGGCCCGCTCTGCCGAGCTCTTGCCCACCAGCGAGCCATCACCGACGGTTTCGTCCAGGTACTCGCAGATAGCGGTTATCTCGGAGATCACCGAACCGTCGTCGAGAACCAGGGCGGGGAGCTGCCCGCCGGGATTGCTATCGGTGTACGGCGCGCGCCTGTTGTCCCCGCTAAGCAGGTCGACTTCTTCGAGCACGAGCTCGTGCCCCAGCTCGAGCGCAGCCATACGCACCACGCGGGGGTTGGGCCCCAGGGAATTGTAGAGTTTCATGCCTGAGCTGACAGCCTAGTGACCCATCAAGGTGTCGATATCAATCAGCAGCATCACCCAGGCGGAACTGTCACCGTCGGCGTCTATGACCTCGGCGCGAATACCGAACGGAGTAGTAGCGGAGCGGGCCGTTAGGCCTGCGCCCAGTAGCGAGGTGTCATCCTCCCCGATCTGCCAGCCACCGAGGGCGTGCACCGAGAACGTATCACTTATCTTGATAGTGGGCATCACAGCCGCGTAAATGCCGTCGCCGTCGTCGCCACCACGATCCAAGTAGCCACCTTCTAGAGCCAGCCAGTCGTAGGCTTCCTTCACGAAGAGCAGGCGCTGCCCGGTCTCGCTGTCTCCGTCTACCTTGGAATCACCGAGTCCGTAGCCGAAAGACACGTGCCCGTCGCCCTTGTACCAGTCACCCACGGCGGCCGCGGCCGGGATTGCCCCGGAAACTACCACGAAAAAGCAGATCAGTGTCGCAAGAATCACCTTCCTGGTAACCGTATTCATAACCCTGTTCATAAACTTGCTATCTCCTCCCTGCGGCGCGTAGCGGCACCGGTTACAGGCATATATCGCAGCACCCGGGTCCGCACAAGGCGGGCCTCGAAGAACCCGGTCTTTCATTACAGACCGTTCATACGGGGTCGTCGGCCCGGGAGGGCCTTTCAGCCCGGCTCGTGCGATAACCCGCCTCTCGCTTCCAGCGAAACGGCACAAGCATCTGCCCGCCGAAGTCCTGCGGAAAACGTTCCATGTCTTCGAGCCCCACGGCCGCGGGTGGCCTTTTGTCAGCTGGCAGGTAGCGCGTAGCAAAAACGATATCCCAGAGGATGAGATTAGCTCCGTAATTATGACAGGCCTCGGACGCCACGGCCGAGTGATGCCAGCGGTGCAGCGATGCCCCACTGAATACCCAGTCCAGCCAGCCCATCCGCAGGTCTATGTTGGAGTGCTGAAAAAGCCCGTGTACCGATTCGAAGCTGTAGAACAACAGCAGGCAATCTGCCGGGACTCCCAGCACAAGCAGCGGAGTCGTTTCGCAGACGAACACCCACAACACCCCGAGCGGGTGATCGCGGCCGGCATTGAGCCAGTACAGGCGCGTGGGGCTGTGATGGGTGGAGTGCAGGCGCCAGAAAAACTCCTTCTCGTGGGCGATTCGATGGGCCCAGTACTGGCCGAACTCCGCCAGCAACGCCGCCAGCACCACCTGCAGGGGCAAGGCCAGCTCTACCGGCCAGAGACCTCCGGCGCTCCCCTGCTGCGCATCGCGAAAAGGCAGCACGAGCAGCAACAGCAGCGGCAGGCCGAGCTTGAACAACTCGCGCGCCCCGTAACTGTTGACCAGCGAGTGAGCGGCGTCAGTCAGCAGGTCTGACCGACTACGGTTCCAGTCGACATCAAACGCCAGGGTCCGCTCAAACAGCGCGATAACGGTTATGGCCAGCAACGAAACTACGCCCAGCGTGGCCGCTTCGTTCATGCCGGCCTCCAGCATGAGCCAGGCCGTCAGCAGGCAGGTGCCCAGCAGCAGCGGAAACAAAAGCCAGGAAGCGGTTTGTCTGGCCCCGTCCTGGCCCATCAGTCCTCCGGCCCCGCAGCGGGCAGAGCAAAGGCCAGCAGAGCGTCGCCGGGCTCAGACCAGCCGTGGCCGCCGGCGGCAATGACGACAAACTGCCTGCTATCTGCACCCAGCCGGTAAGTGACCGGTGAAGAATTGGCAGTGTAAGGTATCCGCCTGGTCCAGACCTCGCGGCCGTCTTCGACGTCAAAAGCCCGAAAAAACTTGTCGGTCGTGGCGCCGATAAACACCAGGCCCCCGGCAGTCACGACCGAGCCCCCGAGATTCGGCGCACCCAGGGGCAACCACATGGGCCACGGCGCCATATCGCGCGTGGTGCCGAGCACCGACTCCCACAGGACCTCACCACTCACAAGGTCGACGGCGGTCATCGTACCCCAGGGCGGCGGATTGCACGGCGCCCCGGCGCTGGAAAGCAGGGGCCCACGCTTAAGCCCGTAAGGGGTGCCCTGCATGGGATAGAGCTCGTCGGGGTAGACCACGGATCCGCGGTCAAGCTTGTCAAACTTTTCGCGCTCAATGAGTTGTATCACCATGGGCGTGCGCAGCTGGTTGACGTACAGCCGCCCCCTCACCGGGTCGACCGAAACACCACCCCAGTTGGCTCCACCAGCCGAGCCCGGCCACTGCAGGGTCGGCGTGAGCTGAGGCGGCGTGAAGACACCATCGTTGCGCAACGACGCGATTCTTTCGCGACAGTCGGCCCTGTCCCAGGGGCTGAAACCAAAGGCATCCGACGCATCGAGCCTGCGCGGCTGCAGGGGAGCAGGATGAGTAGGAAACGGCTGCGTGGCCGAGAGCAGCTCGCCCGGCACACCATCGGTGGCCACCGCGAGTTCTTCCACCGGGTAAAGTGGCTCGCCGGTCAGGCGGTCGAGAAGAAACAGGTGCCCCATCTTGGTCGCCTGCACCAACCCGGGTCGGCCACCCCCGACGCCGGCAATGTCGAACAAGGTCGGCTGGGCCGGCACGTCGTAGTCCCAGACGTCGTGGTGGACAGTCTGGAAATGCCAGGCCGGCTCACCGCTGTCGAGATCAAGCGCGACCACCGAGCTGCCGTAGTAATCCAGCCCCCGGCGTTGGCCTCCGTAGAGGTCAGGCGAGGGGTTGCCCGTGGGCACATAAACCAGGCCGTTTTCTTCGTCGACAGACAGCGGTGCCCAGACGTTAGGGCTGCCCGATTGCCATCGCCCCCCGTTGTCGCCTGCCGCGGGATGCCAGGCGGGCGGCACCGGATCCCAGGCCCAGCGCAGGCTGCCGTCACGCGCGTCGAAAGCGCGCACTACGCCCGACGGCGCGTCTACGCGTTCGTTGTCAGCAACCAGGGCCCCCACTATGACCAGGTCGGCCACCGCCACGGGAGCCGAGGTCGGGTAATACTCCCATTGCTCGTGCTCGGACAGGCCCTCGCGCAGATATACCCTGCCAGCGTCGCCAAAGCCCGGGCAGGGTCGGCCGGTGTCGGCGTCAAGGGCAATCAGCTCCGAGTCACGCGTGCCGGTAAAAATACGCCGACTGCACAGCCTCGTACCACCATCCCTGCCCTCCTTACCGTCCTGCCACCACGCCACTCCGCGGCAAGTGAGCGGATAAGGCCCCTGCCCCCGCCGGAAGCGCAGCTCGGGGTCAAAGGCCCATTTCTCGACGCCGGTTTCAGCGTCGAGCGCTATGACCCGGTTGAACGGCGTGCAGAAATAGAGCGTACCCTCGGCCACGAGCGGCGTGACCTGGAAGGAACTGCGTGCCCACTCCCCGCTGCCGTCGGAGACATCGCCGTGCCGATACTCCCAGGCCAGCTGCAAGGAGTCCACGTTGGCAGCGGTGAGCTGGGTAAGCGGACTGTAACTCGTGCCCCCGGCATCGGCCCCGTAATGCGGCCAATCGGCCGTCGGTCCGCTGTAATCGACGCTTTCGCGGCCGCCACAGCCCACCGCCAGGACGCAGACGCCCAGGACACAGGCCCAGCCCAGCAAGCTAACGGAGAGTATTTTCTCTTTAGTTTTCATGCACTAAGGTCGTTCGAATCATGCGGAACTTCAGCGCGAAGGCCCGATCACGGTCTCAGCGTAGAGCTCCATGGCCCTGCGTTTTTCGTCCAGGCTCGACCGCGGGCCAAGGCTGTAGCTGAGCGGGTAACTGACCGTGGAGCTTGCCCCTTTTTCTTCAAGCCTGGCCAGCAGGTCAGGCGCGGGCGGTACCGAAAGGGGCAGCACGCACTCAAAGGGCAGATTTTCACGACCGGCCTCGCGTCTGAATACAGCCAGTGTGTCCAGCAGTTCGAAGGCAGATTCCTCGCTGTCACCGGCGCCCATGTAACCGTCGGCCGTGCTCGCCGCCCGCTTCAACGCCCGCCGGCTGCGACCGCCCGTATACACCGGTATGCCGCCAGCGGGAGCGGCCGGCAGGCTGCGCAGGGGGGCAAAGTCAAAAAACTCGCCGTGCCACTCCAGCTCCTCGCCCGTCCACAGCCGGCGCATGATGGCGATCATCTCGTCCATGCGGCGTCCGCGGCTTTTGAAATCGACGCCCAGCTGGTCGAATTCCTCTTTCATCCAACCCGTACCGGCTCCCAGGGCAAAGCGCCCATCGGACAACAGCGCAAGGGTCGCGCAGGCCTTGGCCACTTCGAGCGGGTGCCGCAGCGGCAGAATGTAGATCGAGCTCGATAGTTTCAGCTTGGTCGTCGCGGCGGCCACAGCACCCAGCACCGACCAGGTATCGGGAAAAGCCGTGTCGGCCGGAAAAGGAGGCGTCCCGTCCTCCGAGTAAGGATAAGGCGACGACAACGCGCTGGGATGAAAGAGGTGGTCGGAGAGAAACACCCCGTCAAAGCCTACCTCCTCGGCCATGCACGCGAGCTCCACCAACTGCCCGGGCTCTGTGAAAGAAAGCGCCTGCCAGAACTTCACTGCTTCTCCCCTTCGTAAACCACTTCCCTATCCCGGCCCGGAGGCCAGCGCCCAGCCCTGCTCGCCGCCGCGCGCCGAGCCCTCGGTCTCCAACTTGCGCAGGTGCGCGGCCACCGACCAGGCCGCCGCCGGGTGCAGAAAAACGGGCACGTCGGTGTACACCAGTTCCACTATCGCCTCAACGGCCATGGGCTTGTCGCCGAGGCAGGCCAGCACTTGTCGTTCTCGAAGATTGCGGTGGGCTATCAACTCGCCCACCTTGCGCGCCGGGTCGTTAATGGCCGGGCCGTGGGCGGGATAAATAATATTAGGTGAGATATCGAGCAGCAGGGCCAGGGAGTCGAGGTACTGCGCCATGTCGCCGTTGCCCGGTATCACCGTGGTACCGGCGCCGAGCACGTTGTCGCCGCTGAACACCGCGTTCTCTTCTTCGAGCACGAAACAGAGATGGTCTGCTGCGTGGCCGGGCGTGGCCAGCGCCCTCAAGGTGGCTCCTTCAACAGAAACACGCCCGCCATCAGCGAGATCGCTTATCTCCAGGTCGCGGTCATATTCGGCGCAGCGCGCCTTGTGAACCGGCATGTCACCATAGCGATTGAGCACCTGCGCAACCCCGCCAATGTGGTCGGGGTGACCGTGGGTCAGGACCATGGCCTCTAGCTGTCTGCCCTCCAGCGCCTCGTGCAACTTGTCGGCCCAGCCCTCCACTCCCTGCCCGGTGTCGAGCAACAGCAGGCTCTCACCGGTGCCCAGCAGGTAGGTGTTGGTGCCCGGCCCGGTGAACGGCCCCGGGTTCTGGCCCAGTACAACCTGCACTCGCGGAGACCAGCGGGCGATATCGGGCATCTCGAGGCCCATCATGCTGTCGGTTACTATCCGGCGGGGTTCCTGCTGCATGGCTTACTCCGCGCTCCGCACGCGCCCCCCGACAATACCAACAGGCACGCGTCCGCGGCAAGTCGCCTACCCGCCTGCCTCAATTGCAGGCCAACGCGCCGCAGACCATGTCGCAGGAAACAAGGCCGACACTGCACTGCGCCATGCGCAGCGCATCGGCGATGCTGCAAGTGCCATCGGGCGTACCCGGCGGACTCACGTCGCAGTTGACGAAGGAGGATAGCGTCGTGCAGGCCCGGAGGCCTACAGTGAACTGGGCCACCAGCATGGCGTCGATCACGTTTATGATGCCGTCCGAGTTGACATCTCCGCAGCCATCTCCGCCAGCAGTAATTTCCAGGTTGAGGAGCACCGGCAGGTGGTCCGAGGCATCAACGGTATCATTTGCCTGCAACCCCGGCGGAAGGCTGCCAGCGGCGAAGGTAAGGGTGTTAAGAACCTCGCCCCCCACCACGAAGGTGGCCAGCGCCGGCGACGGCAACAGATAATCGACCCGGCGCGAAAGATAAGTGCCGCGAGCAGGGTCAGCGTTCAGCGTTTCGAGCCGCGAGTTGTTGACGTCCAGCGGGTTGAGCAACAGGAGCCCTTCGTCGAGTAAGCTCGTGACCTCGGCGTCACCATCTTCTTCGTTGAGGTCACCAGCGTAGACCAGCAGGGCCAATGGGTCAGCGGCCATGCTCGCAGCGACGAGTGCCGACGACGCGACTGATTCCTGTTGCCTTATGGCGTTCACCGACGCGTCCCAATGCGCGACCCACACGAGCAGGTCCTGCCCGGGCAGGTCAATGGTGGCTTCCAGAAGAGTGCGCTTACTGGTCTGACCGTTACCAGACAGACCGTGCTCGACCGCCGACCCGACTACGAGCGGGTAAAGGCTCATTACTGCCCTTCTATTTCCGGCACCGTCGGCAGTCGAGTACACCGACTCGTAGGCAGGGTTGTCGGCCAGAAAATCCTCCAGGTTGGCCAGCCCCTTCCCCTCCTGCAACAGCACGACGTCTGGGGCCAGGTAGTCGATGATGCGTTGCAGGGCCGCACGGTCACCGGAACCGGGCGCGCCCGCACCGTTTATGTTGTAGCTGAGCAGCGACAGCGGCCAGGCCGCCGACTCGCCGGTTGGCAGCAGCAGAAACAGGGCCAGCAATGCCGCGGCTGGCCGCGCAAGAAGCCGCCGACGTTTTGCGAAGCTGTCCACAGGCGAAGTTTACATACATGTAATAGGCCGTGGCAAGAGAATTCGGTTCAGGGATTTTCGATGCCCTGCGTCTTCCGTGTCGAGGCACCGAACCTGCCCCCCCCTTCTGGGGGGGGCCGCGCGTTTTACACCGATGATGGTTCAGAAGGGTCGGCCGAGATCAGCCCAGCGAAGTCATTACGCCGCCGACCACGAGAACCTGCCCGCTCACTACCGCTCATTTCTGCGGGCCCCGTTGCAAGCCCTCCATCAATCTCGCTGCCAGCCCGCTCAACTCGCCACGATCGGCTGTCTTGCGATTGGCAAAATCAAAGCCTTCGCCATCCGCCCGCGGGATAAGGTGCACGTGATAGTGAAATACCGTCTGCCCGGCGGCAGTACCGTTGGCCTGGTAAACGGCGATTCCGTCAGGCTTAAGCTCGGCCTTGAGGACCCCTGCTATCTTCAGCTGAAGCGCGGCCACCGCCAGCATATCGGCCTCGCTGATCTCGAATATATTCTCGGCGTGTGCACGGGGAACCACCAGCAAGTGCCCCCTGGACAGTGGAAACAGGTCCATGAAGGCCATTACGCGATCGTCTCGGTAGACGAGGGCTGCGGGCGCGTCGCCGCGCGCGATGAGACAGAATATGCAAGAGTCGCCGGTATTACTCACCGCTACTTCCCCGCCAGGCCGCGCGCTCCAAGGCGCGAGCCGTGATTCTTCCTGCGCAGTGGTGACCCCTACGGGACTCGAACCCGTGTTTTCGGCGTGAGAGGCCGACGTCCTGGACCACTAGACGAAGGGGCCATGCGACGCCATAAAAAACGCCGGGAGCCAAACATAGTCGGCTCCCGGCGTACGGTCAAAGGTAGGCCTTTCAGTTAGAAGATTTTGCCTTGAACTGCTTACCCGTATTTTTGTTGGCTCCCGAAAACGTGTTCGACCAGCAGCCACCTTCGTCGTTTATCAGCTGCACGGTGAGCCCCGGTTCCATGCTCAAAGGCAAGCTGACCATTCCGAGCAAAGGACCACGCCCCTTGACCTTGACCAAGGCTCTGCCGTCAGAACCTGCCTTGAGCTTGACCAGACTCAGCCCATCAGCCACAAAGCCGCTCTTGTCCTTGAACACGAACCCGCGTGCGCTGCCAATCCAGCAAGCCCGGTTACCGCAAAGACCACCCACGGGCAACTCCTGGTCCATCACGTTGGACTGGACTCCTCCGACCGAATCCCAGGTACATACGCGCATGTTCGTACTACTCGCCGGGGCACCAAAGTCAGAAGTGGTCGTTGCCGCGCCAGCCTTCCAGGTCCAACCGAGTTTGTCGCGAGAGTCGCTGGAGTCGTCCTTCAGCTTGAAGACCGATTTACCGGACTGGGTCGGTTCGAAACAACCGGTCAGCGGTTCTACCGGGCAACCAAAGGCTCCCGAAACGCAAACACCGGCAGAGCATTGGTCGCCCAGGGTAACGGAGTCACCGTCACTGCAGGACGCGGTGTTGTTCGATGTCACGCAACCGCTGGCGGAATCACAGCTGTCGTCGGTACAAACGTCACCGTCGTCGCAGACCGGGGGTGCACCTCCGACGCATACACCGCCCGAACAGGTATCGTCGGTGGTGCAGGCATCGCCATCGTCACAGCTCGCGCCGTTGTTGGCAAAGGAACATCCACTTGCCGGTTCGCAACTATCGTCGGTGCAAAGATTGCCATCATCGCAGACAGGCGGAAGGCCACCTACGCAAGCCCCGGCGCTGCAACTGTCGCCCGTGGTGCAAGCGTTGCCGTCATCGCAAGCCCGCGAAACGGCGACACTGAAACAACCACCGACCAGGTCACAACTGTCGTCGGTGCAGATATTATCATCGTCGCAATCAGCCGGCGCGCCCCCAGCACAGGAACCAGCGCTGCAGGTGTCGGCGGTAGTGCAGGCATCGCCATCATCGCACGCCGAGGAATTGTCAGAATAGGCGCAGCCCGTCCCGGGGTCACAGCTGTCGTCAGTACAGCCATTGCCATCGTCACATTCGCGAGCGGGACCGCCCTGGCATGTACTCGCCTCGCAGGTATCCCCGGTGCTGCAGGCGTCGCCGTCGTCACAGCTACTCGTGTTATCTGCATAAGCACAACCGCTGGCTGGCTCGCAGGAATCGTCGGTACAGACGTTACTGTCACCGCAGTCCCTGGCCGCGCCCGAGACACAGGCACCCGCCGAGCACTGGTCGTCTACCGTGCACGCGTTGGCATCATCACAACCGACCGAGTTGTCCGTAGACTCGCAGCCGGTTGCCACGTTGCACGAATCGTCGGTGCAAAGATTGTTGTCGTCGCAGTTCGGCGCCGGCCCACCAACACAGGTACCAGCGCTGCAGGCATCTGCGAGCGTGCAAGCGTTGCCGTCGTCGCAGGCCGAGTTATCAACCGTGGCTGGATCGCTGCACACACCGGTTGCGGTGTCGCAGACACCCACGTCGTGGCACTGGTCAAGGGCGGTGCACACTACCGGGTTTGAACCCGTGCACACACCGGCCTGGCAGCTATCGCTCTGCGTGCAAGCGTTGCCGTCGTCGCAGGGAGCGATATTAAACGTGTGTTCGCAGGCGTGGGCCACGATGTTGCAGATATCGTCGGTGCAGGGGTCACCGTCGTCGCATAGAGCGATCGCCGGATAACCCGGAGCCGGCGTACCATCTACGCAACCGTTATCGATGCCGACCGAGGTCACACCCTGGGCGTCATCCACCGCTGAATTACCTTCGATCTGAAAAGTGGCGAGGCGTACAGGCCCGCACTCTACGGTCACTACTGCCGGGGACAGGGGAACTACTTCGCCCGCCCTGATGGACCACAGCGTCCACACCACGTCCTGGGCAGCGCCGAGGACATCCCCGGTGGCCAGGTCGAGTATCTCCTGGGCCACGACCTGCACGTTGTTGGTGCCGAACTCGATAGGACCGGCGTCAGTATGAAAAGTCGCCACGCAGCCACTAAATCCGACCTCGTCGCCGGGGCAGATTTCTGACACGCCACTTCCGGCTGGAGGGGTCGCCGGCCCGCAACCGGTAAATTCACCGAGGCCCGTACCTGGGCTACCCGTGACATTGCCCAGTTCGTCGGTCAGGCCGTCACCCATCTGCCCGAAGAGGTTTGTAAACAAGCTCCGGGGGACGTTCGGAATTACTATATCAAAACGTGCCAGAGCGGGCCTGCTGGCGTTGTCGAAGGTAACCGGCAAACCTACCAACTCGGTGCCGGTGCCGAGAAAAAGCTCCAGCGGGCCGAGCAGCGGATCCACGCAGGGCGCTGCGCAACCGGCAAGCCCCAGGCAGCCGGCCACCGCTGTGCCGGGTGCACAGCTACCGTCCACGGCACAAAGGTCGCCGCTGGTACAGGGATCGCCATCCGAGCAGGCACCGGCCGGAACGACTGGGCCCGGAACACAAGCTCCAGCGAGGCAGACGTCACCCGAGGTGCAGGGGTCGCCGTCTTCGCAGGCACCGGTGAGCATGATGTTTGAACAAACTCCGAGAGCACAGCTGTCGGCAGTACAGGGGTTGGCGTCGCCGCACTCGAGCAGGCAACTCGCCGAACAGCAGTCACCGTCGAGATTGTTTCCGTCATCGCATTCTTCGCCCGGATCGGGGGAACCGTTTCCGCAGATGCCATCTGTTATCAAGGCCGAGTCCAACGCCGTCGCGCCAAGGGCGCCCGGTGTTGCCGAAGCTATTACAACACCCTGGGCGTCGTCCAGTGCTGAACTGTTTATGAGTTCAAATGTTGCGAGCGTGGTCGCGCCCTGGCTTATGGTTACGGTTGACGGAGAAAGTGGTTCGACGTCAGCAGAACGAATCGAGAACAGCAGCCAGGCTACGTCCTGCCGCGCTCCCGTGACCGTCACCCCGTCCAGAGCAAAAGTTTCCTGGGCTACAATCTGCGCGTTATTGCGGTCGAAGACGACGTTACCCGACGCCGTGCTGAAGGTCGCCGAAAAGCCGTCGACCCCCACTTCGTCGCCGGGACAGATCGATCCGGCACCGCAGCCGGCAAACTCCCCGAGACCGGTTCCGTTTCCCCCGGTCGCGTTGCCCACATCGTCGGTCAGGCCATCGCCGAGTTGCCCCGAAGTGTTGGTAAACAAATTCCGTGGGACGTTCGCGATGACGATGTCAAAACGGGCCAATGCCGGCCCGCTCACGTTGGCAAACTCCACCGACAGGCCTGCGCTGGAAAGGTCGTTGGCATCGCCAAGATAGGCCTCTACCGCCCCGACCGCCGGGTCGAAACAGGGCGCGATACACTGGGCGTGCACAACATTCACAGACATGGCGGCAGACAAAAAGGTTGATGTGAGGAAAGAAGCAACCCCAAAGGTCACCTTGCGGCAGTTAGTTTTCAATTCAGTACCCTCCCGTTAAGCGCGCAACAACGCGCAGAGTCCTGCCCCCAGGCCCATTTAAGTTCGTGGCATCTAATCCACGCGTAATGTGTACCAAGATTGGGATGACCCACTACACCCCCTGCTGGGTAATTCGGATGAAACAGCCCTTTTTTCACCCCTTAGGGGGAGCGAGCTTACAGGGAGCAGACCAAGTAACGCCATGAACAGTTACCACCTCGACGGGGGTGACCAGCCACCGATGAGCCGAACTGACATCGGACAGTATCCGTGAGATAAAGGTGAGCGCCCGCCAGCCGATCCACAGGCAGCGCGAGGAAAACACGAAAGCCCAATGCCGGAGATAGAAAGCAGCCAGGAGCTGGTGAGCCAGGTTTACCAACAGAGCAGGTCCCGACTCGAGATTGTCAGGAGCAGGCGGCCCGGGCCGCTCACCCTCGCCGATAAAATACTGCTCGGCCACCTTGATGACCCGGCCTCGAGCGAGCTTGACCGTGGTTCGTCCTACGTCGCCCTGCGCCCCGACCGCGTGGCCATGCAGGACGCGACTGCACAGATGGCCCTGCTTCAATTCATGCAGGCAGGCCGCGATGAAACTGCCGTTCCCGCTACCGTCCACTGCGACCATCTCGTGCGTGCCCACTCCGGCGCCGACAGCGACCTGGCCACCGCAAGGAATGAAAACAGTGAGGTATACGATTTTCTCTCGACCGCCTGCTCCAAGTACGGGCTTGGTTTCTGGGGACCCTCTTCGGGAATAATCCACCAGGTTGTACTGGAAAACTATGCTTTTCCCGGCGGCCTGATGATCGGCACCGATTCTCACACGCCCAACGCGGGAGGCCTGGGCATGTGCGCAGCCGGCGTGGGCGGCGCCGACGCGGTGGACGTGCTGGCGGGCTTTTCCTGGGAAGTATTGTTGCCCAGGGTCACCGGCGTGAGGCTGGTGGGAGAGTTGTCGGGTTGGACCGCGCCCAAGGACATCATACTAGCCCTGCTGGGCATGCTCAGCGTAAAAGGCGGAACCAACCGCGTAATCGAGTATTTTGGTGCGGGAACCGCAGCGATTTCCTGCACCGGTAAGGCCACCATCTGCAACATGGGAGCTGAGCTTGGAGCCACCTGTTCGGTCTTCCCTTTTGACCAGCGCATGGCGCTGTACCTGCGGGCCACCGGCCGCTCAGCCCTTGCCGACCTCGCGGAGAAAGCCAACGACCTCCTGACCGCTGATGGCGAGGTGGCCGAATCGCCAGAAAGATACTACGACGAGGTCTACGAGATCGACCTCTCCACGCTGGAACCACACGTGGTGGGACCGCACACGCCAGACCTCGCGCGACCTATCTCGCAACTGGCCGGGGATACTGCCCGCGAGAACTACCCCGACCGTATATCGACGGCGCTGGTGGGCAGCTGCACTAACTCCTCCTACGAAGACCTCACTCGCGCGGCCGACATCGCCCGGCAGGCAGCCGACCTGGGACTGGTGATGAAGAGCAAGTTGTTGGTGAGTCCCGGCAGCGACACGATCTTCAAGACCATCGCCCGCGACGGGCAGATGGATACCCTGTCTGCCGTTGGTGCCGAAGTGCTGGCCAACGCCTGTGGGCCCTGTATAGGCCAGTGGCAGCGCGACGATATAGAGAAGGGGCAGGCGGA
>DUBO01000031.1 GCA_012960245.1 Candidatus Binatota bacterium
CGCCACCGACCCCGACGGCGACAGCTACACCGCCTACAATTCTATCGGGTTCCTGTAGGGAGAATACGAATGGTGGAGGGGGAGTCCTGGGCGGACTCTCCAGGGCCGTGGGTATCATCTCTGGCTCGCAGTCTCGCCATCCATCAATTGCCCTTCTTTCGTAGCGGGTCGTAGTGCACCTTGCGGCCTCGGAAGGGAACCAGGCCGTCCGGGTCGTGCCGCGATTCGAGGTTCTCTATCTGCCAGAGCGGCTCCCAGCAGGCGTGTCGCTCGAGCAGCGTCCGAGCCTGCGCGCGCGTTTCTTCAGGAAGCGCCTCGAAGTGGGTCCGTAGGCGTTCGAGACACCATACCCGGTACTGCGAGATCGGTAGGTTGCGATATCGGACCCCTTGGATCGTGGCGTCGTGTCGGCGTCGACCCGCGGCGAAGCCCTCCGCGTTGGCGCAGAGATAGGGGAGATACGCCAGCCCGATATCATCGAGAAACGGTTCCCAGTCTTCGGGGACACCCGGGACGAGTTCGCCGCTCGCCTGGCTCGCCCGCGCGTTCCAGAGGCGAGCCTGCCATTCGAAGACCGCGGGAGCGTGCGTCCGCATGATCTCGGCCGCGGTCGGGTCTTGTGAGAAGTGTCGGAACATCGACGCGAAGAATCCGAAGTCGGCCAGGGTAGGAACCTCGCCTAACAAGAAGGGGCGCGTGGCGAAGATGTCCGAAAGGCGATCCAGGGTGTCCAAGTAGATGGATTCGACATGGTCCCAGGTCTCGCGCGTCACCCCGTCGCGGCGGACATAGAAGCCCCCTTGCCTCTGTCGCATCGCGAAGCGTTTCACTGCGCCGGGTAGCGGAATCCCGGGTAGGATTTCGTCTGCAATTTTCCGACTGAGGAGGAGTGCGTCCTGCCGGTAGCTCCAGCGGAAATGCATAGCAGGTCTCCAAAGCCATTCTTCCGCATAGTCCTCGACAAGGCGGCTGACGAAGGCCTGGAGCGGGTCGCGGGGGATCACTGCCGATTCCGGATGATGCGTCTCGAACCAGTCGATCATGGGAGTGGTGTCGGTCATGAACCGGCCGTCGGGAAGTTCGACCGCGGGCATCTGGGACGTGCCGGTCTCCTGCTGGAGGCGGCGAGAAACCTTCGGCGAGAACGGTACAAAGTGATAGGGGATCTCTTTGTAGCGGAGGTATCCCTCTAACTTGCCCGTGTAGTAGGAGATCGCCGAGCCGTAGACGGTCAGCTTGGTCGTGTCATGATGCATCGCGCTCAACTTTCACTCGGGCCCGTGGGCGAGGGAAGTTCGAAAAAATGGAAATGGTGGAGCAGAAGGGATTTGAACCCTCGACCCCCACGTTGCGAACGTGGTGCTCTCCCAGCTGAGCTACTGCCCCTTATTCCGTAACCGTTCGGCCCGCCGATTCCTGGCATCTTGGCCGCGGTTCCCCATTGACACCACCCTCAAGCGGGGTGGTTCGGCTTGTTTTCTTTTTGTTCCTGGCTTTCCTTGCAGCCTATGCAGAGCGTTGTAACAGCCCGGGCTCGCAGGCGCCCCACCGGGATCATCTCGCCGCATTCCTCGCATTCGCCGAAAGTGCCGTCGCTTATGCGCGTGAGCGCCTCGTCTATTTTGCCGAGGAGCTTGCGCTCGCGGTCGCGAATGCGCAGGTCGCGTCCCGACTCGCTCTCCCAGGCCGCGCGGTCACCGGGGTCAGCGTAGCTCTCATCCTTGTCGGTCATCTCGTGGACGGTGCGGTCCACTTCATTCTGAAGCTGCTGCTTCTGGTGCTCAAGCTGCCGCTCGAACATTATGAGCTGTTCCTTGTTGAGCTCTCCCATTCGTGGGTTCCCTCTGCTGCCCCTTACGGGCAGACTAAACATGGAATCCTAGCACCACGATTGGGTCTAGTAAAGGCGGCCGGGAGTCGCGGCGCGGGGGCTGCCAGCTGTTTTGTGGCAGAAAGACGATGACAGACAGGCAATGAAAATAGCGTGGTTTGATGCTCCATCGGGCATAAGTGGCGACATGACCCTGGCCGCGCTGCTCGACCTTGGCGCAAGCGGAGGGTTCGACTCCCAGCGGCTTGAGGACGGCCTCGCCTGCCTGGGGGTGGGCGGCTGGAGGCTGGAGAGCAGCGAGACCAGTGTCGACGGCCTGCGCGCGCGGCGGCTCAAGGTGGTCGTAGACGAGGGGGTTACAGCTCGGCGCGACTGGTCGAGCATACGCAGCTTGCTCGAAGAGGCTCCGGCGCGGGGCTTCCCGGCCGCCGCGGCCGACATCGCGCTCAGGATATTCGAGAAACTGGCGGTGGCCGAAGCCCGGGTGCACGGCTGCACGCCCGATGAAGTTCATTTTCACGAGGTCGGTGCAGTGGACTCTATTGTCGATATAGCGGGCGTGGCCTGGTGCCTCGACCGGCTGGGGATAGAGCGGTGCTTCTGCGGCCCGCTTCCCGCTGGCAGTGGTACCGTCGTTTGCGATCACGGCACGCTGCCGGTGCCGGTGCCGGCGGTGGTCGAGCTGCTCGCCGGTTTCGAGCTCGTGGCGGGCGACGGCCAGGGTGAAACCGTGACGCCAACCGGCGCTGCCATACTCAGCGCGTTGGCGGTGCCCGCGCGCCCGGTGTTCACACTCGAAGCTTGCGGCAGTGGCGCGGGCAGCCGGCAGATGGACGACCGGCCCAACATCCTGCGTATTTTACTTGGCCACTGTGAAGCTCACGACGACGAGCAGGTCATTGCCCTCGTGGCCGATGTTGACGACATGACGGCCGAGGCTATTGCCTTTGCGGCCGAGCGGCTGCGAGGGGCCGGCGCGCGAGATGTCAGCGTGGTGCCGGTGGGCATGAAGAAAGGGCGCCTGGGAAACCGGCTCGAAGTGCTGGCCGACGTAGGCACGGTGCACGAGCTGGCCCACCTGTTACTCACCCACAGCTCCACCGCGGGGCTTCGTTTTCGGGCCATGGGCCGGGTGGTACTGCCGCGGCGAGTGGAATTGATCGACACCGAGTTTGGCCCGGTGGCGGTCAAGTTCATTGTGCGCCCCGACGGCAGCGAAACGGCCGAACCCGAGTTCGACGACCTCGCGCGCATTGCCCTGCAGCGGGGCGTTGCCTTCGATGAGATAAGACGCGCGGTACTCGCCAGCCTTTCTCTCTGAGTTGTCAGCGACTGAGTTGTCAGCGATTAAGCTGCAACACGATTTCGCTGAGCGTCAGCACCGGCGCGGAACCGCAGGTGTTGATCAGCGTGTGGAGCATCCCCGTGCCGCTGGCGGTGGCGAACTTGCCCGTGCCACCGGTGATTTCAAAGTTGAGCACTCCCTCGTTGGTGGTGCAGGACTGGGCCACGTTGACCTCGACTTCGCAGACCGATCCGCCCTTGATAACGGCGTCTATCTTGTTGCCCGGGTCGGCCAGGCCTTTTCTCAGGCGCTCGATGGTCACGGTAGCGTCGGTGGTGAAGGGGCCGGTCAAGCCGGTGCTGAAAACGTGGGAGTCGGTGTTAAACAGTGCGCAGGGGTGCGAGGTCGAGTAAGCGCTCCAATCCCAGGACGCACTGGTGGAGACCTTTGCTTTTCCTACCCTGGGAATCTTGCCCGTGGAGCTGCCCACGGCGCCGGCGTGGTTATCGCCGCTCTGCGCGTGCGTCACCAGGTTCAAGGTGCTCACGCTGCCCAGGAGTCCGACCCTGCTCTTCGTGGCTGCATGGGAAGCCGACAGCGGCAGTAACAGCAGGGCTGCTACGATGAACGCTGCGGTCGCTGTTGTCGTGCGGTGATAGATGGGTAGATTTCTGCTGTAGCTCTCCATGGGCAACCTCCTCGCCCCCCCCCGCTGACGATAAACTTGTTTCTTCGAAGGTAAAGCCTCCTGCTGGGGCTTGTCAAGGACTCCAGACCTGCGCGCAGATTCAGCCCCCCTGAACGGGGGTGTGAGCGGCGGCCAGCAGGGCGTCGATATTAAGCCCGGCCTCGCCCAGGCGCGCCAGGTGGCCGCTGTTCAATATCTCTTCGGGCGTGAGGGCCGTCAGCGTACCCAGGCAGGGGGTATGGCCCGTCAGGTGACCGAAGTCGGCTATCGCCTGGCCGTTGCCACCCGGCGAGTCATCATCGGCCAGCTGGTTCATGACGTAACCGGCAAGCTCCGCACCCGAGGATCCCAGCGCCGACATGGTGAGCAGCGCGTGGTTGATGCAGCCCAGCCGCGACGCCACCACGCAGACCACGGGCATGGGCGCGCGGGCGAGGAAATCAATCCAGGTCAACGAGGGCGCCAGGGGCACCAGCAGTCCACCGGCCCCTTCGACCAGCACCAGCTCGTGCTCGTCGGCGAGGGCGCGCACATCGGCGGCCAGCGAGTCGACGTCTACTGTTTCGCCTCGCTCGGCGGCGGCCACCATCGGGGCTGCGGGCAGGCTGTACAAACGACCCGCCACCTGGTCGGGCGACTGCCCGGTGACGCGGGCCAGTGCCCTGCAGTCGTCACCGACCAGCTCGTTGCTGGATCCGGGTAGGGACGAGCAACCTGTTTCGATGGGTTTGAAGGCCACGGCGTCGACGCCGCGCGCGCGCAGGGCGGCCAGCAGGGCTAGCGAGAAAATCGTTTTTCCCACGCCCGTGTCGGTGCCGGTCACAAAAAGGCAGCCCATGGTCGCGCGTCAGCCAGCCGTCGCCGCGGCCACCGATTCGGCAGTGGCGGTCACGAGTTCACGCATGAGCGTCTCGGGCAGGGCCGGCGGCGGCATGAGTACCATCGTGTCGCCCAGCGGCCTTATGATGACGCCGCGCTTGCGCGCCTCGAGCACTGCGCGGTAGGCGCGACGCTCGTCGGTGGCAAAGCGAACGCCGCTGTCGGGGTCCTTCAGTATTTCGAAGGCGGCCATCGTACCCACCCTGCGCAGGGCTGCCGTGTGGGCCAGCGGCGCAACGTGCTCGGCCAGCAGCTCCCCCATCAAGTGGCCGCGCGCGGCCCCGGTCTCGACCGTGTTTTCCTCGTCGAACACGTCGAGGTTGGCCAGCGCGGTGGCGCAGCCCAGCGGGTTGCCGCCGTAGGTGTGGCCGTGGAACAGCGCCTTGTAATCCGAGTAGCGGCCGCGGAAGGCATCAAAAATCTGCTCGGTGGCAAGGGTTACGGCCAGCGGCAGGTAGCCGGCGGTGAGACCCTTGGCCAGGCACATGATGTCGGGGCATACGCCGGCCTGCTCGACCGCGAACATGCTGCCCGTGCGACCAAAGCCGGTGGCCACCTCGTCGCAGACCATCAGGGTGCCGTAGCGATCGCAGAGCTCTCGCACGCCACGCACAAACGACGGTGGCTGCGGCCATATACCTGCTGCGCCCTGCACCAACGGTTCGATGACGACGGCGGCGATCGACTCGCCTTTTTCGGCCAGTAGTTTTTCGAGTTGACCGAGGCTCGCTGCGCCGGCTGCCTCGAGCGCCGGGGTTTCAATTCCGGCCACCACTGCTTGCTCGCCGGATCCTTCGTTGATGGGCTCGCACATCCACGGCGGGTTGAACTTGAAGACTTCGAAGGTGATGGCCTCGTAGCCACGGTGAAACGGCTCGGAGAATCCGAGGCTCACCGAGCCCATGGTGTCGCCGTGGTAGGCTTCGGCCAGGGTGACAAAACGGTTTCGCTGTTGCTGTCCGCGCTGTCGCCAGTACTGGAAGGCGGTGCGCAGGGCGACCTCCACGGCCGTGGAGCCCGAGTCGGAATAGAACACGCGCGTGAGCGCCCCAGGGGTTATCTCGACCAGGCGCCGCGCCAGCTCTATGGCCGGCACGTGAGACAGGCCGAGCATGGTGGAGTGCGACACGCGGTCGAGCTGCTCTTTCATCGCCGCCGTTATGCGCGGGTGGCCGTGGCCGTGCACGTTGCACCAGATCGATGACACGCCGTCGAGGTAGCGGCGGCCGTCGGTGTCCACGAGGTGAAAACCTTCGGCGCGCTCGACGATCAGCGGGTCGTGTGAGTTCCACTCCTCTGCCTGGGTGAAGGGGTGCCACAGGTAACGGTGGTCGTCTGCCGCGAGGTCACGCGGGCCAACGGTGGCGATGGCGGTTTCTGTCATGCTCGGGCTCCGTTGTTTGCGGCGGTGTTTGTGTCGGCAGAATCATCGAGCGCGCAATCGATGATCGCGTCGCGCAGTGCGTTTATTTCCTGGCTCGTGTGCGTCGCCATCAGGCTCACCCTGAGCCGCGACGTGCCCCGGGCTACGGTCGGCGGGCGTATGGCGGCCACGTAGAAGCCCTTGGCCCTCAACTTGTCGGCGGTGGCAACGGCACGCGCCGCGTCGCCCAGCAGCACGGGTATGATCTGTGAGTCCGCGTTGGGCACCTCGAGGCCGGCCTCCCTGAGCGCCAGCGCCAGGGACGTGGCCCGCGCCAGCAGTCCGGCCGCTCGCTGCGGTTCTCTTTCGACGACCTGGATCGCCGCCAGTGCGGCCGCTGCGGCCGAGGGCGGCAGCGCCGTCGTAAAAATAATCGAGCGGGCCTTGTTTACCAGCAGGTCAACCAGCGTGCGGCTGCCCGTGACGTAGGCGCCAAAACTACCGAGCGCCTTGCCCAGGGTGCCCATGTGCACCTGTACCTGGCTTTCCAGTCCCAGCTCCTGCACCAGCCCGGCTCCGCGCTTGCCGAACACGCCCGCGCCGTGCGCTTCATCGACCATCAACCAGGCGCCGTGACGCCTGCAAGCCTTGCTTATGTCGGCGAGTGGCGCGAGGTCGCCGTCCATCGAGAACACCGACTCGGTGACGACCAGTACCCGGCCGGCGCCGCGATTCTCGCACAGCACGCGCTCGAGGTCCTCGATGTCGTTGTGGCGGTAGACGACGGTTGCCGCCTTGGACAAGCGCGCGCCGTCAATGATGCTGGCGTGGTTGAGTTGGTCGCTCACGATGAGATCGCCGGGCCCGGTGAGCGAACTGATCACGCCGATGTTGGCCTGGTAGCCGGTAGAGAACACCAGCGCCGCCTCCTGGTTCTTCCAGCGAGCGATCTTGTCCTCGAGCTCGGCGTGCACGGTCATGTGGCCCGACACCAGGCGCGATGAGACCGAGCTCGCTCCCCAGCGCGCAGTGGCCAGGCGCGCCGCCTCTACCACTTCGGGGTGGCAGGCCAGGCCGAGGTAGTTGTTCGAGCAGAACAGCAGCAGCTCACGGCCGTCCAGCGTTACCCGCGGCAGTTGGGCCGACTCCACCTCTCGCAGCCCGCGCAGGAGGTCGCGGTCGCGCAGCTCGGCCAGCTCGCCGGCTAGCGCGTGGTCGAGCCCGGCGCGCGGCGCCGCTTGGTCGCGGTCTTGGGCCGCGGGGTGTGTTTCTTCTGTATGTTCGCTCACTTGAGGATACCGCTGCCCGGGCTGCGCAATCCTGTTCACTGGCCGCCTTGTTGTCAACCTTGTGTGCAACAGTCGGTTTACAACTGTCTGCCTTGGCAATCCCGTGTTGCCGGTGGTTTACAGGGGCGACTCGTTGAGAAGCGCTGGCCACGGGCAACCGGGGTCGCCTCCGATGAGGGCAAAGATCATGGCAGGCAGAAGCAGTCGAAAACGCAGCGTCTACACCTGCCAGGGGTGCGGGCACTCGGCTTCTCGCTGGCTGGGCCGTTGCCCGGGCTGCAGCGAGTGGAACTCCATGGTCGAAGAGCTGCAGCCGGCGACCAGCCGCGGCAAGGCCTCCGTAAAATCGGCCGCGGCCGCCGCCGAGTCCACCGTGCTCCTGGGCGAGGTCGCAGGGCCGGGCATCGAGGGGCGACTGGTTTCGGGCAGCGGCGAGATCGACCGCGTGCTGGGTGGTGGGCTGGTGCCCGCCAGCGCGGTGCTGTTGGGCGGTGACCCCGGCATTGGAAAATCGACGCTGGCCCTGCAGCTGGCCTCGGCGCTTTCGGCCAAGGGAGCTTGCGTGTTGTACGTGGCCGGCGAGGAAGCTCCCGCGCAGGTGCGCCTGCGCGCCGACAGGCTTGCGCGTGCCGGGTCGGACAAACTGCTCGTGCTGCCTGAGACCGACGCGGCCGCGGTAATCGAGGTAATGCGCAAGAAGCGACCGGCGGTGGCGGTAATAGATTCGATCCAGACCCTGTACTCGAGCGAGGTCGAGTCGGCCCCCGGCTCGGTGTCGCAGTTGCGCGAGACCTGCGCGCAGCTTGTGGCGGCGGCGCGCGAGTTGGAATGCGCGGTGATCTTCATCGGCCACGTGACCAGGGAGGGCACCATAGCCGGCCCGCGCGTTCTCGAGCACATGGTCGACACGGTGCTGTACTTTGAAGGCGACAGTAACCACGCGTTTCGCATACTGCGCGCGGTGAAGAATCGTTTTGGTGCGGCCAACGAGATCGGTGTCTTCGAGATGGCGGCCGACGGTCTTCGCGAGGTGCCCAACCCCTCGCTGTTGTTGTCGGGTGGCGCCAGGGAAGGCGTGAGCGGCTCCTCGGTCAGCTCGTGCATGGAAGGCAGTCGCCCGGTGCTCGTGGAGATACAGGCGCTGGTGTCGCCGGGCACAGCGGGTAGCGTGCGTCGGACCACGCTCGGGGTCGATCACAACCGCGTGGCCATGCTGGCAGCCGTGATGGAAAAACGCCTCGGCCTGTCGATGGCCAGCCACGATATTTTTGTGAACACTGCGGGCGGCGTGCGCCTCGATGACCCGGGAGTCGATCTTTCGGTCATGGCGTCGCTGGCCTCGAGCCTGCTCGACGTGACCCTGCCCGCCGCTACCGTGGTGCTGGGCGAGGTGGGGCTGACGGGCGAGGTGAGGGCGGTCTCACGCCTGCACGCGCGGGTGAAAGAGGCGGCGCGGCTGGGTTTCAAGCGCGCCGTGGTGCCGGCGGCCAACAACGATCGCCTCGACGACCTCGACGGCCTCGAGCTGCTCAGGTGCAAGGGCGTGGCAGACGCGTGGCGGCTGCTGTCAGGCTGACGCCCAGGCCGGGCTAGCGGTCAGGGACGGACGCTGGCTACGAGGTCCGGGTTGTAGGTGATGCTCGCCCTTTCCTTCAAGTAGTTAACGAAGGCCGTGTAGGCCTCGAGGCTGCGACCCCGCTCGAGTTCGGCCAGGCGCTCCTCCTTGACCTCGTCAAAGTCTTCTCGCGAAGCTTCGCTCAGCTCGCCGCGCGCGATCACGTAGGCGTTGCCCCGGTGAACAAAGCTGCGCGCCAGAAGCTCTCCGTCTGCGGTAGTGCGGAAGGTCGCCTCGGCCACGGCCGGCAGCGCACCGATGCCCTTGATAAAATTATTATCGCGTCGCACAGGCCCGGCCTCGCCGACTTCGAGGCCGGCTTCTTTCGCTGCGTCGGCAAGGTTCGACTCCCGGGCGCTGGCGAGCAACTCGTCGGCGCCCGCGCGCGCCAGGCCTGCCGCCCCGCGCTTGCGGAACTCCGCCTCTACTTCTTCGCGCACGTCGGCCAGCTCGGGAACGTAGCTCGCCTGCTGGTCGGCCAGCTGGAGAACGTACCAGGTGTTGTCGGCCTTGACAGGGTCGCTGACCTCGGTTTTTGATCCAAGGGCAAGTGCGGCCTCTATGAACGAAGGCGCGCGTCCCACACCCGGCACAATCTGTTGATCGCGATCGAGCAGGGGGGTGCTCTTGATCGTCAGCCCGTCAGCCTGGGCCATCTCTTCCATCGAGGCGCCGTCAACCATCGCCACGCTGGCCTCGGCTGCTTTGTCGAAGGCGATGTCCGTAGATTTTTTCGCTGCGAGCTTGTCGCGGATCTCGTCGCGCGTGTCTTCGAGCTTGCGCTCCTGCGGCGCCTCCCTTTTGTAAATCTTGATCAGGTGGAGGCCGAAGCGGGTCTCGGTGATGCCGCTGACCTCGCCTTCGGCAAGTGCGAAGGCCGCGTCTTCGAAGGGTTTGACCATCTTTCGACGGCCGAACATGCCCAGATCGCCACCGCCGCTGGCGGACGAATCGTCAGATTCTGTTTTAGCCAGTTCTTCGAAATCGGCGCCGTCTGCGAGCTTAGTGGCTATCGCTTCCATGGCCGTCCTGGTGGCGGCCTTGTCGTCGTCCGAAGCGTCCGCGGCCACGCGCTTGAGGATGTGACGCGCGCCGACCTGTTCCTCGGTGGTGAACTCGGTGTCTACGTTGAGCAGGTAGTACTCCTCGATTTCTTCTTCGCTCACGCCCGCGCTGCCCTGGAAGGATTCGGGCGAGTAGGCCAGGTAGTTGACCCCCGCGCTCTCCGCGCGCCGCCACTGCTCTCCTTGTTCTTCGAAGAACAGCTCGATGTCCTCTTCGCTTACTTCCACCGCGTCTTCAAAGTCCGACGACTTGAGCTGAACGAAAGAAAGACTGATCTCGGAGGCACCCCGCTGGAATTCTTCCCACGCGTCCTCTTCTGTGACCATCACGCCCTGGGCCACGACGTCGCGCAGCTGGTTGACCAGCATCTCTTCTCGCATCGAGGCCTCGAAGGCCGAGGGCGACAGCCCCTGCCTCTGGAGTACGCTGCGGTACTGGGCGGGCGAAAAATCACCGTTGCGCTGGAACACGTCTATGCCGCGAATCTCGCGCCGCACCGTCTCGTCGGGTATGAGCAGGTTCAGGCGGTGTGCTTCCTGTGACATCAAGGTGGTGTCGACCAGGCGGCTCAGCGAGGCCGAGGGGATGTCGAGCGCGTCGAGCATCTCGGGACTGAGCGAGTCGCCGTACAGGTCCCGGTAGTAGGCCTGGTTGTTGAGCTGGGCCCTCTGAAAGTCGGCTATCGATATTTCGGTGGAGTCGACCACCGCCACCGCAGCTGGACCACCACCAATCTGTCCGCCCCCGCCCATGAAAAAGACGAAGACGAGACAGATAATTCCGAGCGCGATCTTGATGAACCAGGACCGCGCATTTCTACGCATAAAGTCGAGCACGTGATCAGGCTAGTAGACCACGTTGCTGAAGGCAATCCCCGTTGGTTAGGAAATTGCCTGGTCGAGCGCCTCGGCCAGTTTGGGCTTGGCTGCCGCGCCCACGATCTGCTCGGCCACTTGTCCCTGTTTGAACACTATAAGGTTGGGAATGCTGCGAACCCCGTAGCTGGCTGCTACCTGCTGGTTGTCGTCAACATTTACCTTGACCACCCGGGCGCGGCCGTCGTATTCGCCGGCCAGCTCTTCGAGCACCGGGGCTATGGCCCTGCAGGGCGCGCACCAGGGTGCCCAGAAGTCCACGAGTACGGGCACCGACGAGTCGAGTACTTCCTGTTGAAAATTAGCGTCTGTTACTTCGGTGATGTCTGCCATCTTGTTTGGTCTCCTGCTTTATCCCTGTACCGCGAGGCGAATGTGCCGGAGGTCGGACTCGAACCGACACGAGGTTTCCCTCACCGGATTTTGAGTCCGGCGCGTCTACCAGTTTCACCACTCCGGCGTGGTTCACAAACGCCACACGGCGGCTCCGCCTTCGCGGAACTTACCGCGGCGGTCCCATTCGTCGCTCAAGCTCCAGCAGCGTTGGCTGACGGTTCGGAACAACGGCGGCGCGCGCCTCGATCTTCTTAATAGCATCACCGGCAAGTTGTTTCACCTGCTGGTCACTGCTGGTCTCCGAAAACCTGCTCAGCGCTTGGGTCACTTCAGGGGTGCCCGATTCGCCCAGCGCGTAGAGGGCGGCCGCCCTGACGGTGTCGGAGGTGGCGGCCTTGGCACAATTGAGCAGCTGTTTGCTCGCCCTGGGGTCGGCAATGCGGCCGAGGGCTATGAGCACCTGGGTGCGCTCGTCGTCGTCGACTTCGGACAGGAACAGCTTCTGCATCAGCACGGGAACGGCCGCATGCTGGCGCCGCGCACCAAGGTAGTTGACCGCCTTCACGCGTACGCGCTGGTCGGCGTCGGCCAAGGCGTCGACCAGGGGGCCGAGGCTTTCTTCCATGTCTCCCTGGCCCAGCGATTCGACGGCTTCCAGCCTGATGGCCACGTCTTCATCGGAAAGTCGCTTGGCCCACTCGGCGGCGTTGGCACCACGGCTGATGCGGTTGTATCGATCTCTCACGCGGTGCGCGTATGATTGGGCCTCGGCCTTCTCTACCATGAGGCCCGGTACGGCGGGCAGTGCTATGATCGCAGCAAGGAGGACCATGCCAAGGACGATCATGCCCGGGGGGATCCCTAAGCTGGTTCTGGACTCTTTCATGCCGACTTACCAACAGGAAAACTGTCGCGACTACCGGGTAAGTGCAAGCCGGGCAGTCCGTGGGGCACTGCGGGTGTGGCGGGGCTTGTGCTCAAGCCTGGCCGGCCTGGTACTGCTCTGCCTTGCCCCCCACTGGGCTGTGGCCGAGGCCATCGAGCCCGGCGAGGTGCAGGTAAGCACGCCGGTTTACCAGCTGCCCGCCGACGTGGAGTGGCCCGATGAGCGCTGGGATTATCACTTCAGCTGGGCGGGTATCCCGGTGGGCACGCTTTCCATCGAGGCGGGCGGCCAGCCGGCCGATGATGGTGACACTGATGCCGGCGATAGCGGCAAGCGCCTGAACGTCCACGTGCTTGGTACGACCAACAGCGTGGTCGACCTGTTGTGGAAGTACCGCCTCGACGCTCGCGGCGTGGTGGCGGTGCGCCCTTTCTCACCGCGCGAGTTCATCATAGACGAAACCGAAAGGCGCAAAGACAAGTTTACACATATCCGCTTTGACGCCGATCGCAACGTGCACTCCATCCGTCGCAAGAGCGACAAGACCAGGGAATATCGCTTTGCGGGGGGCAACACCTTCGACATTCTCTCGACGGTGTTCCTGGTGCTCAACCTCGACTACGTGCTGGGCGATGAGTTCTACGTGGACACCTTTACGGGCACCAGCCGCTACCTGGTGACCATCAACGTAGACGCAAAGGAAGAGCAGCTGGCCGCTGGCGTATCGGTGCCGGCCTGGAGGCTCTCGGTGCATACCCACGAGCTCACCGACCCCGAAGAGGACGGCAAACATCGTGAAACCATACTGTGGGTGTCGCGTGACAAGCCTCGCCGCCTGCTCGCCGCGAGAAGCAAGACCTTCGTGGGGGCCATAGAAGTCGATCTCGACGCGGTGGTACCAGCACAGGAGTTGGAGCGGACTGCGGGAGCCGATGAGCTGATAGCAAAGCCGGCGACGGGCGCTTTGGATTAACGGTTGCTTATCTCAAGCATCACTCTTGCTTGCCACCACTGTTGACAAGCGGCCTGCTTTTCCGTAACAAGGATACAGACCGGATCTTTTTCCGGGCACCCTGAAAAGGGGGATGTTTCGCGGGCGCGTGTTGTGCCAGCGGGGTCCCTTGGGTGTCCATTTACAGACAACTTACCAGTTTGCCACGGCGGAGCCGCGATTCATGTCTGATGCACATCACGAAGAATTGAGCTGGGTACGAAAGTACGTCTTTTCGACCGACCACAAGGTCATCGGCATGCAGTACGGCGTTACGGCGTTGTTCTTCCTGTTTTTCGGGTTCTGCCTGATGATGCTGATGAGGTGGCAACTGGCCTATCCCGGCCAGCCCATCCCTTTGATCGGTTCGCTTTTCAGCGACAGCACCGCGCCGGGTGGCATCATGCTGCCGGAGTTTTACAACCAGTTGGGCGCCATGCACGGAACCATAATGGTGTTCCTGGGCGTGGTGCCGCTGGCCGTAGGTGCTTTTGGCAACTACGTCATGCCGCTTCAGATTGGCGCACCCGATATGGCGTTTCCCAAGCTGAACATGGCCAGCTACTGGGTCTACTTCCTGGGTGGCACAATAATGCTGTGCAGCTTTTTCGTTCCCGGTGGTGCGGCCCAATCGGGCTGGACCTCGTACCCTCCACTGGCCAGCATCGCCTCCGAGGGCCAGACCTGGTGGATCGTCGGCATGGTCTGCCTGATCGGCTCCTCGTTGCTCGGTTCGGTTAACTTCATCGTCACCATACTGCACCTTCGGGCGCCCGGTATGACAATGTTCCGCCTGCCGATTTTCGTGTGGTCGCAGCTGGTTACCTCCTTCTTGCTCCTGCTGGCCTTTCCGGCCCTGCAGGCCGCGGGCACACTGCAGTTCATGGACAGGGTGTTCGGCTCGAGTTTCTTCCTGCCCTCGGGGCTGGTGGTGGGTGGCGAAGCGCTGGCCGTAAGCGGCGGCGGCAGCCCACTGCTGTGGCAGCACCTGTTCTGGTTCCTGGCTCACCCCGAGGTCTACGTACTCATCCTGCCGGCCCTGGGCATAGTGGCCGAGGTCATCGCCACCAACACGCGCAAGCCATTGTGGGGCTACCGCTCGGTGGTGTACGCGATGATCTTCCTGGGCTTCATGTCTTTCATCGTGTGGGCTCACCACATGTACATGACTGGCATGGGCACGACGATGAGCAACTTCTTCCAGACCACGACCATGATCATTTCGATCCCGTCGGTGGTCATCCTCACGGCGCTTATTATTTCGCTGTGGGGCGGGGCCATACGCTTTACGGTGCCCATGCTGTTCGCGCTGGCCTTTCTGCCCATGTTCGGCATAGGCGGGCTCACCGGACTGCCGCTGGGACTGGCGACGCCTGACATCCACCTGCACGACACTTACTACGTTATCGGCCACTTTCACTACGTGGTGGCGCCGGGGACGATCTTTGCCCTGTTTGCCGGTGTGTATCATTGGTTTCCAAAGATCACCGGCCGGCAGATGAACCAGACCCTGGGCAAGCTGCACTTCTGGACGTCTCTGGTGTTTATTAACGGTGTCTTCCTGCCCATGTTCTGGCAGGGCATGGCCGGGGTGTCTCGCAGGTTGTACGACCAGACCTTCTACGCCCATGGCGCGGCAGTGCAGGATCTCACCATCATATCGTCGGTGAGTGCGTGGCTGCTGGGGCTGGCACAGCTTTTCTTCATCGTGAACTTCTTCCGCAGTATTTTCGCGGGACCGAAGGTCGAGGACGACAACCCGTGGCAGTCCACCACGCTTGAGTGGGCCACGCCCACGCCACCGCCGCACGGCAACTTTCCCGTTACGCCCACCGTCTATCGCGGGCCCTACGAGTACAGCCAGCCCGGTGTAGACGCCGACTTCACGCCGCAGAATATCGCCGACGGTAATATAGCCGACGGGGGCACCACCCCCGGCCAGGCCTGAGCGAGGCAGGAGATAACCGATGGAAATTCCTCACGTCGTTGAAGTCCACCCGGAAACGGGAATAGCCAACGCCAAGTTGGGCTTGTGGCTGTTCCTGGCATCGGAGGTCATGCTCTTCGGCGCCCTGTTCTCGTCATACATCCTGCTGCGAGTAGCCGCGGTCGAATGGCCACAGGGCTCCACGATACTTAACGTCCCCATGGCGACCTTCAACACCCTGGTGCTCATCGCGTCGTCGGTGACGGTGGTCATGTCGTGGGTGTCGCTCAAGTTGAACGACTTCGCCAAGTACCGGGTTTACATGGGCATCACCATCCTGTGCGCCTTCATCTTCCTGGTCGTTAAGTACTTTGAGTACACGGCCAAGTTTGACCACGGGCTTTCGCCGGCCACCAGTACGTTCCTGGCGATCTACTTTACGATCACCGGCCTGCACGCTATCCACATAATCGGTGGCATAGTGGTCAACGGTTACCTGCTGGGACCCGGCGCGCGCATGTGGAAGACCGACCCCGAGCAATTTACCGGCCGTGTAGAGGCAGCCGGTCTCTACTGGCACTTTGTTGACCTGGTCTGGATCTTCCTCTTTCCCGTACTGTACCTGCTGTAGACGATAATTTTCAGGAGACGATGATGTCAGCACACGCCGAAGACATACAGGCCCACGTAAAAACCTACGTCGTGGTGTTCGCGGTCCTGGCCGCGCTCACGGTAATCACCGTGGCGATATCTTATCTCGACCTGTCTACGCCCGTGGCCATCGCCGTGGCGCTGTTGGTGGCTTCCACCAAGGCCGGCCTGGTGGCCTTGTTCTTCATGCACCTGATCGACGAAAAGAAGATCATCTACGCCTTGCTCGCCCTGGCCGCGGTCTTTTTTGCCATGTGCATGTCGATACCCACCGAGTGGCACGTGGGACAGGTGAAGAGCGGTTCTTTGTGGAGCAGCATAGAGATTGGTAACGCCGCGGGCGGCCATGAGACCGGCGGCCATGAGACCGGCGGCCACGGGGACAGCGGCCACGGGGACCACGACCACGGGGACCACGACCATCAAGGCGGGGGCCACTGACTCGGTGTCCCTGAAGGCCTTCCACGTTTTTTTCGTGTCGGTTTCCATCCTGCTCTTTGCATGGTTGGGCTGGGGCCGCGCGACGGTTTACGGCGATACCGGCGAGGTGGCCGTGTTGTTGCAGTCGGTGGCGTCTTTTGGCTTCGCCGCACTGCTGGTTGCTTACGGTCGCTACGTGCTGCGCAAGCTGCAGGGGATAAGCTACCTGTGAACCAGCGCCGAGCCTTGACCGCGGGGGTCCTGCGGGCCTTGCCGGGCGTCTTTGTGTTGCTGCTTGTCTCGGCCTTGCCGGCGCTGGCCTGCTCGGTGTGCTTCGGCGACCCCGAGTCGCCGCAGACCCAGGGCATGAACTCGGCGATTCTTTTTCTCTTGGGGGTGATCGGCTCGGTGCTGGCCGCCTTCGCTTCGATGTTTGTTTACTGGGTCGCGCGCTCGCGGCGAATGGCCACGGCGAATCACCAGGGAGTAGAGCTCTGAGAAGGGCGGAGTAATGACATGGAAAACGTAATTTATGGGTGGTGGCTGCCGCCGGACGTATCGACGCACGGGCACCAGATCGATTTCATCATTAACTTTCTGCACTGGTTCATGTTGGCGCTGTTCGTGGGCTGGGGAGTTTTTATGACTGTTGCGCTGGTTAAGTTCCGTGCGAGGCCCGGCCACAAGGCCAACCCCGCGGGCGTGACCAGCCACCTGTCCACCTACATGGAAATCGGCGTTGCCGTGGTTGAGATGATACTGCTCGTGGGCTTGGCCATTCCTACATGGGCCGAGCAGAAAGCGACGCCCCCCGCTGAAGACGAGGTCGGCCTGGTCGTGCGTGCGGTTGGCGAACAGTTTGCTTGGAACTTTCACTACCCGGGACCCGACGGCAAGTTCGGCCGCACCGCCATCGAGTTGGTGGACGGCGGCAACCCGCTGGGCCTGGACAGCAGCGATCCGGCTGCTGCCGATGACATCACCACCATCAACCAGTTTCACTTTCCCGTAGGCGAAAAGGTACTGTTGTACCTGAGCTCCAAGGACGTCATCCACTCGTTCTTCCTTCCCGTGATGCGCGTCAAGCAGGACGCCATACCGGGCATGACCGTGCCCCTGTGGTTTGAGGCCACCGAGACCGGTTCCTTCGAGGTGGGCTGTGCCCAGCTCTGTGGCCTGGGCCACTACCGCATGAAGGGCTACATGACTATAGACACGGCCGAGTCTTTTGCCGCCTGGATGAAAGAACAGGCCGAACTGGCTTCCTTCGAAGACGACTACTACTAGCCCTGCGCCCCCGTTCGGGGGGGTGGGCGCGAGCAGGCTGCAGGTCACCCGCCTGTGCGCCGCTTGTGCGCCGCTTGTGCAAAGCGGCGCCGAAGTGCGGTGAACGCAGAAAAGGCCTTGCAATGACTGGGCAAACCACGGTTTAATGGGCATCGAGTCCCTGCTGCCCCCCCCGCAGTGAGGACCACGAACAATCTCCTGGAGGACTTAAGTGGTCAACGATCGTAAGACTTTAGTATTCGCCGCACTGCTGCCCTTTCTTTTTGCCTCGCTTGTGCTCACCGGCGCCGCGTGGGCTCACGACGACCCCAGCAGCGACGGACTGATAGACGGCGGCGGCAGTTACAAAACCGACTGCGTTTCCAAGTTCCAGACCGGTCTGGAACTCAACTACCCGGCAGCGCCGAAAAAATCGAAAGAACTCCGCTGCATTGACGGCGACCTGTCCTGCGATGCCGACGGTGCGGTGGACGGTAGCTGCACCTTCAATGTGGGGCTGTGCCTGGCCGACGACGAGGACATCGCCTTGTGTACGCCCGCAGGAGTGCCCGTGGGCGGAGTTGAAATAAAGAACAAACCGCTCGGCCACAAAAAATACGACGCCGACCTGCAAACCTTGCAGGACGAGGTCGACGCCCTGCTCGACCCAAGCGGCGTCGCCTGTGACGACCCCGGCGCGGGTGGCGGCAACTGTTTTACCTGCACCGACTCGCAGGTGCCCCTTACTGCTTCATTGTCGGAGAAGAAAGGCAAAAAGAAGGTCAAGGTCAAGGTCCTCACCGAGCCCGGTGGCCTGAAGAACAAACCCATCAAGGACTCCGACAAGCTCAAGCTGCGCTGTGTAGAGTGCGAGGCCGCCGGCACCTTTGAGCATATAGCCGACATCGTCTTCAAGACCGGCTGCGCCGCGTCGGGAGTGTGTCACACCGGGCCGACTGCTGCCGCGGGACTCAACCTAGACCCCGACCAGGCAGGTGGGCTCGACGCGCTTTACGACGAACTGGTCATCGAGGCCGCAACAGCGACTGGCGCTTCGCCGCTCGGCATGGCGCGTATTCTTGCGGGCGATACCAACCTGGGTACGCCCACATCGGCCAGCCTGCTTTACGAAAAACTGCTCAAGACGGCCAGTGAACTCGACCAGTTGTGCACCGACGGTGGCCAGCTGGCCGGTTGCCTGGGCGTCAACATGCCTCCGGGGTCAGACGTATATTCCACCGGTAAGCTGGAACTGCTGCAGACCTGGGTAGAGGCCGGCGCGCCGCGCGATGGCTGGGTTGCTGGTGCCAGCTGCGGCGAGCCCGAGGATATATGGACGCCGCTCGACCCGCCCGCGGCGCCTGCTCTCGGAGAGGGGTTCCAGGTGCACATGCCGGCCCCCGCTGGTTTCACGGTGGAGCCGGGTACCGAGTTTGAAGGCTGCCAGTGGATAGAGATGCCCGCCGAGATAACCGACACCTGGTACATCGAGCGCGTGGAGCTGCACGCCAACTCGGGCACCCACCACATCATATTGTGGGAGCCCAATAACTCCTCTTCCGGTTACGCGACTTCGTTCGACCCGGGCGATTCGCTCTGCGCCAAGAAGCAAGCTGAGTTCGGCGTGCCGCTAAGCTTCCGCATCGGCTTCCAGGACGCGGTTACTGAATTGCAGCTGCCTGCCAACGTGAGCTACACGATGGCGCCGGGCAAGGTGTTCGGGTTTAACCCGCACTACACCAACCCGTTTAACGTGGCCATCTATCCCGAGGTGTGGGTCAACTTTTACGGCTCGACGATTCCTAGCGCGGTGGAGGGAGAAGACATATTCCCGGGTGATCTCGGATTTCAGATACCCCCGGGAACCAAGGGTACCGGTAACCTCACGAGCTACACCAATTCCACGGGCGTAGGCCAGTGCTACTACTCGCTGGGGTCGCACTCGCACAGGCGCAACACCGGCTTCAAGATCTGGACCAGTCAGCCGTCAAGCTGGGCCGATGGCAGTGACCTCGTCTACTACAATACCGATTGGGATCATCCCTATGCGTATGAGCCTTCGCCCAGGTACTACCTCGCGCCGGGCGCGAAGCTGTGGTTCCAGTGCGAGTGGGACAACGGAGTACTGGTCGACGTGAACAGGCGCTGCCGTACACTTGCCGATTCTGGAAACGGAGCCCACCAGTGCGCGTTCCTCAACGACAAGGTCTGCATTACCGATGCCGATTGCGGCTTTGGAACCCTGGGCCTATGTCGTGATTGCAACATCGACTTCGGCTTCCTGGCCGAGGACGAGATGTGCTTCATGCCCGGCCTGTACTACGACGCACAGCCCGGCCCGGATCCCTGCCCGTACTAGCTGGGGAGGACGGGGGTGGGGCTTGGCCTCCTCCCCGTTCTTCGCAGAACGGCAGGTGTCTCTTTCCTTAGTTGTTGGGCGCGCCCGAGTTGATCCAGAAGCGGATACCGTCGAGTTCTTCAACGGTGAAGAACGGCGTCAGCGTGCTCGAAGGCGGCATCACCAGGCCACACCAGCTTTCGCAGGTCGCGGGAGGCGTGCAGTCTGAGCTGGTGGTGCATCCTGTCACCGTGCCGCTGCATCGGTTCACGGGGACGAGCGTGCAGATCTCGGGACTGCCTGTTACCCATGGCCTGCCCTCGAGCTTGTCCATCAACCAGCTGGCTTGGGCGTCGCCCGGCTGGACCAGGAAGAGGCTAGGCACTTCGGAGCTGACCATTCCTACCAACGACGCGCGGGTTACAAGTGGGCAGGTGGCACCAAGCGGCAGGCCGAAGCAGCAGTTCGGGCACGCGGGCGTGAGGCTCGTGGCGTGACAGAGACTTCCCAGGCAACCCCCGGTGGATTGGCAGGTGGCCTCAGGCGCGCAATCAAGAGGGAAGGTGCAAGGCAGGCCGGTATCGCTGCAGGCGTTCGACGGTTGCTGGAACATGGCGGCTATCTCGGTCCAGGTGAGCGCGGGTGCTCCCATGGTGGTGGTCGT